>JAIXQU010000158.1 GCA_027485575.1 Cytophagaceae bacterium | reverse complement strand
TGAAGGATGTAAAAGGATCGTTTGCAGATGAACTAGTAAGGGAACGGAGAGAAGCAGAATGAATATTTATCTGGATACATCCTCTCTTTTTAAACTGTATCATAAGGAAAACGGCACGGAAGAATTAGAAGATTTCTTTAACAATCAACAAATAGAACGTGTTTTTCTGGCAGAATTGGCAAAGATTGAATTTGCTTCAGTTGTTTGGAGAAAATGCAGAATGAAGGAGATAGATTTTGATAAATCAAACCTTGTGTTAGCTGGTTTTTCACATGATCATCATAAATTTTTATTTGTACCGGATAGTAATATTGTTAAAGAATGGGCCGTCTCCTTAATTTCAACTTATTGGCAATCAGGATTAAGAACTTTAGATTCCATACAGTTAGTTTCTGCTTTGACGATTAAAGAAAAGGTTGATTTATTCCACACTTCGGATTTGGTTCTACAAAAGCTGGCTGAAAAAGAAGGTTTTAATACCATCCTAAATGGTTGATGAAGAAATTATAAAAAAGGCAAAGCAATTTCTTCAATTGCTGCCTGCCGGATTGCAGGTAAAGAAATCGTATTTGTTTGGCTCTTTTGCAAAAGAAACCCAAAAAGAAGAAAGCGATATTGATATTGCCTTGGTTTTAGGGAACATGTCCGACTTTTTCGATACCCAAAGGCTTCTCCGCCAAATCCGCAGGCAAATTGATCTTCGTATTGAGCCACACCCAATAGCCGAAGACCAATTTAACGCACAAAATCCTCTTGCAGTCGAAATCCAGAAAACAGGGATTGAGTTGGGCTTGAAATAAAAATCGCTATTCGACATGCACACAATAAGGTGCAATAAAGAGCGGGAACTGGAATGTGATAACTATATAAAGTCCAAAAAGAATTTACAATTTCTATTTTTAGTTGGACCTCATTCCAGTTTCTCCAGTGGAGAAATGACTAAGGCAAATTGTAAATTCAAATTAGAATTTATATAAGATCAAGAAAGTTGTTACACAGGAATTTTCTGAGTTTTATTTTTTTATATTTGCATACATAATCCGATCAGAATATGACAATTCATCTACCTG
This sequence comes from Cytophagaceae bacterium, assembly GCA_027485575.1. Classification (GTDB taxonomy): domain Bacteria; phylum Bacteroidota; class Bacteroidia; order Cytophagales; family Flexibacteraceae; genus CAMDMI01. The sequence continues at coordinate 8,319 of JAIXQU010000158.1, read as the reverse complement.
AAAGACCACAGAAAGATAGTTTTCAACCTCAGGAAGAAAACAACAGGGTAACGGATATGCAACAGATTATCAAGTCACTTGAAGACCTGGAGCCATTTCTGCGCAAAAAAGGATTTACCATTGAAATCAGTACCGAGAATATAAATACCAAACCATCATGCAAATCATCGGTTTTGCAGATTATGGTGAAGGATGATAAGAACAAAGACAGCCAGTCACCTTTTTTTATGCGCAATCCCACCTTTCGCCTGGAAGTAGATGAAGAAGGAAAAAAGTTCGGTGTGTCTGCGAAACCCTATTATGGGATTGGGTCCGTGCCTGTCCAGTATATATCCAATTATTTTGATCTTTCGTCCGGAGAAAAATTGGAATCGGTTAAGAAGTTGGTAGAAGATTTTTTAGGGACCACCATTCGCAACTCAGTTCCAGCCTGAAACGGTGGTAAGGGTAAATCTCCTTTCCCTTGATGGAGGCGGCATCCGTGGACTGATTCCGCTCCACATGCTCAACATCCTTTCCAAAGACGTGGATGTCCGATCTACCTTCGATGCCATGGCGGGCACATCTACCGGTGGCATTATCGTTACCGGATTAAGTTTGTTTGAAGGAACGTCTTCTCAAAATGGAAAGTTTACGTATTCTACCGCAGATCTGATAGATCTGTATGAAAAGAATGCCCGGCAAATATTTTCCCGGAAGGGGTGGGGCTGGCTTCAATCCAAATACCATCCATATGGACTGGAGGCCGTATTGAAACAGTATTTTGGAGATGCTACCCTGGGCAATTGTCAGATTCCATTGGTGATTCCTACCTATGATCTGAAGGAATTTAAGCCCGTGTTTTTTAAAACCCGGTATGTGGATGATGCCGGCTCAGAAGAAACCGAAAGGGCCTCCAGGTGGCATCTTTGGGAAATTCTCCGGGCAGCTTCAGCAGCCCCCACATATTTTCCCATGTTTGAAAAAGAAGGAATGGAATTGATTGATGGGGGAATCCATGTCAACAATCCTGCACTAAGTTTATTGACAGAAATCGTAGGCAACCCACAATATTATGGCATACCAATGCCTGACCGGACGGGTAAAACTCCCGATGCAACCCAATCTGGCCCATTACAAATCAACCTGCTCTCATTGGGTACGGGCAGGGCTACTGAAAATAATTTTGCACCTGGTTTTGGTGGCGCATTGGCCTACGCCAAAAAAGCGGTGGACATTTCCATGTTTGGAAATCTCCAGCTGGTTGACTACAACCTAAAGCAGTTGAGAACACAGAACAACCCGAACATTCTTAATTTTGAATTCAACTACTTTCGCCTTTCCCCGGAAATAAAAGACCCAAGATTCAGTGAACTGGACTCCATTTCCAGCGATGCATTCACTTATTACAAGGATTTGGTGGAGGAATATTTTGAAGACATGAGCCTGGCCGATCAGCAGGAACTACAATCTTTTATGGCGCAGGTGGTGGGCTAAGGGGAATGCGCTATTCGACATTTGCAATGTCGAATCCCTATCGTAGGATTTGCAATCCGCAACACACCGTTCATATTTAATTTCAAAATTGCCTGATTCTGATTCCAACTGAACTTGAATTTTCCCTAATCTCAACTGTAATAAAAAAAGGGATTCGCACCTCAAAGTCTTGGAAAATAAAGGATTCCAAATTGGTAACAATCAAATCTGAATTGAAATGGCCTGGCCAGAATCGAAGAATAGAAACAAACTCCATTTTAGATTTGAATACCAGTTCTCCGAAATCAATATCCTGAGTTAAAATGCCAAGGTTATTTTGGACTGAAAAATTGAGAATTTCAACATCCGACTTTGATTCCCAACCCATTTCTTTCACAGATTCAACTTTCCAGCCTATCCTTCTCAGAAAATGAATGACTGGAAACTGAACATTTTCGTCTGCCAACCAATTAATTGCAGAGAGTTTCAAGAGGCTTTTTGAAATTCAACGAAAGAATCATGTCTTAAAGAATCTGCAGCAAACCGGATGGCCTCACGAACCTGATCACCTGTGATTTGGGGATATGCGGCAACAATGTTTTCAACACTTGCCCCCTCTGCCAAAAGACCAAGAATAAATTCTACGGATAGTCTGGTGTTAATTATTCTAGGGCGGCCTGAAACGATTCCGGGGGTGGTTACAATATTTGGAAACATCTGATTTTAAAAAATGATAGCAAAGATATTAAATATCAGATAAAAGCCTCCACCTACCCAGATAAAAGCGCAAAACCGGAACACACCAATTTCTCGGCCCAATGTGCAGGTTTTACAAAAAAAGGAAAGCAATTCAAGCGAATGACCAAAAGTTCGAATGGGTTTTGTTGGCAGCATGGGGGGTGTCGGATTGAAAATACTCCTGAGGCGCACACAGTTCTACGATTTAGCTTCTCGAATGCAAATCGAGAAGAGCGGTTATATTAAAAGATGTTTCAGGAAAAAGACCATAAGATGCAAAAAATTTAAAAAAATTCAGACAAATTGTCGAACTTTACAAAGAAGACATTGTGAAAAAGTGGATCGACTTTTTCGTGTACAATGCTGAAATCAAATCTGAAAAAATTACAAAAAAGATATAGCTATGTTGGTTATAAGCATTGCCGAGGCGAATTACAGGGAAGATTACAAAATAGAATTTAAATTTTCTGACCAAACCACTAAAGTTATTGATTTTGAGCCTTTCCTGCAAAAAGCCAGAAATCCAATGACCAGAAAATTTTTAAATCTTTCTGAGTTTAAAAATTTTAATTTGGAAAATGGTGAAGTAAACTGGAACGATTATGAGCTATGTTTCCCAATTTGGGATTTGCATGAAGGGAGGATTTGAAAAGTAAGAATTAAACCAGAGCACTAACCCTCCCCCATAAGTTTATTTTCAAAGGCAGGAAAATTATCCGAGAGCCGTAGGAGTTTGAATTTTAGAAGTGTACTATCAACTAATTCTTCCAGAAAATTTACGTCAGTACGAATAGTAACAGGATTTTTTTTGATAAATATTTGCGTTAGGGAGTTCTCTAACAACAATTTATTTAAAAAGAAAAGATGTTAGCATTTTATTTATTTTTCAAAAACTGCTCACACGTCAGTAAGTGAAATTCTTGTAAGCGATTTTTTTGCTTACAGGGAAAGTGCTTACATGTCTCGTTAGGGTTGTCTATCGGAGTAGTGGTGTCGGATTAAAAATACTCCTGAGGCGCACACAGTCCTACGATTTAGCTTCTCGATTGCAAATCGAGAAGAGCAAAATTCTTTTAGAAATATTTTTAGCTGAAATTTTATTTACCTTAAAATTAAATAAATAAATTATTAATAAAATAAATTCAATTTTAAAGTTGAATTTATATTTTTGTATCACGTATGACTACCGAAGCAGAGGTCGAACATTTTCTAAAGGATTTTCAACAGAAACTCCGTGTGTTTGAAATTCTGTTTCGGGACGAACGGAATAAGAATCTGCAAACACTTGCCGACCTGGATATAACCAGAAATATGCGAAGAAAAATTGTGGAACAACTTGAAAGGCAGGACTACAGCGAAGGTCCATTGGATGACAACCTATACGGTATGGCTTCTATGTGGGTGTTCGGAAAAGTAGTGAAGCAGCAGGAAGTGTACATAAAAATCTCCATGGGACAACCCGGTAGCAATGTGATTTGCATCTCCTTCCATATTGCAGCAATGCCAATGAAATATCCTTTTAAACCAACAACGACATGAAAAGCCCGATAACCGGAAAAGAAATGGAACGCCGGATGGAACCCGGAGTTAAAATAACCTACCGAAAGGAGGAATACACGATCGTACACCATTATTGGCTGTGTCCGGATAGTGAGGAAAGATATACAGATGGGGTAATGGACGACCTGGACCTGGGACAGGTACACAACCAGTACCGGGAAAAGTATGGCATTCCATTTCCCGAAGAAATTAAAAATATCCGTGAAAAATATGCGGTTTCTGCCAGCAAAATGTCAGAGATTCTGGGCCTTGGGGCCAACTCGTGGAGAAATTATGAAGCTGGTGAAGTGCCCTCAGTTGCCAATGGCCGCCTTATTTTAGCTGTAAAAGATCCACAGGATTTTAGCAGGCAGGTGGAAGCCAGTACGCCAATAATTACAGAAAAAGAAAAAAGCACCTTACTAAAGCATGCTCAAAAGCTGGTGCAGCAGGAACTGGAAACACGGGAACTGGAGCGGGAAAAAATTACAGTATTTTCCAAAACCCGCCCCAGCCAATTTACAGGCTACCGGCAGCCAAGCCTAGAAAGGGCGGCTCAAATGGTTTTATTTTTTGCCCAAAACATGCCAGATCTTTTTAAAACCAAGCTGAACAAATTGCTTTTTTATGCTGACTTCCTACACTTCAGCCAAAAGGGACAATCTATTTCAGGGATGGAATACAGAGCCATAGAATTTGGACCGGTACCAGCAGACTTTGACAAACTACTGGTCCGATTGAGCGAAGACAACCTGGTGGAGGTTAGGGAAAAGAAAATTGGAGAAACAGATTATACAGGAGAAATTATCCAGCCGAAACAGAATTATGATTCCACACTTTTTGAACCAGAACAACAAAAGGTTTTAATTGAAGTGGCAAACCGATTTTCAAAAATGACAGCCAAGCAAGTGGTGGACATTAGCCATAAAGAGGAAGGCTGGAAAGCAAATGTGGAGGGGAAAGGCTTGGTGAGTTATCGGGAGTTTGGGTTTGAATTGAAAATTGAGGAATGATGAAAGAGAACGAAGAATCCAAAATTGTTTTTGCCCGCGACAAGTCACAGTTTATAATTCATATAAGCCGGGCAACGAGTGGAAAGAATGGTTATTTCTGCATTGGGTGCAACAAGCAAATGCAAGCTAAAAAAGGGGAAGTTAAGTTTCATCATTTCAGTCATGACCCCAAAGATGCTGAGAAACATGGAAAGTGTACTTATTCCGATGAAACCTATCGTCATAAGCTTGCAAAAGAAATCCTGCAAATGGAGAAATCTATCAAGGTTCCAGCTGTTTATAAATTTGATCCTACCCATCAAGGGATGGCGAATTTGATTGAAACTTCAAAGATTATTAGAGCAGAAGAGGTTAGAAATGAATTGGTATTTTTCGAAGATGAGCAAGGCAACGTTCGTCATACTGCTTCCCTTAATTGGCGAGAATCAGAAGGTAGAAATTTTCTGATTAGACCAGATGTTACCTTTTTTGATTTAACAGGTAATCCAATCCTATTTATTGAATTGGTAGCAACACATAAACCGGATTGGGAGAAAATAAGCAAAATTAAGGCTTTAGGAATTGATTGTGTTCAGGTCTTGATTCCAAAAGATAGTGAAGAAAAAATAGTAGAAGTTTTTAAAGGTTCTCAAAATACAAAATGGCTTTACAATGGAAAAGAAGCAAAAAGTGAATACATACACATTCCCTACCCATCTGATGGAGGAATACCAGCAATTGATGAGCAGCAAAGAGACCTTTTTGAAGAAGGTTTCCTCTGCAGAAAGGCGAGAGTTAGAAATCTCATACGGAGTTTTAATAAATGCTTACAATCAGAATCATATCGGTCAATTGAGGCAGGAATTAGAGAGCAAAATTCAAGAGTTCAGACAAATACAGAAAGAGAACGAGAGCGGGCAATTGGAATTCAAAAACGAATTCGTGAAGAAATCGAGGGTGAACAATTTCCAGAACTTGAAGGAATTAGAGAAAGACGAGCAAGATTGGACGCAGCAAAAGAAAACTTGGGCGGAAGATATATTACAGCTAAGGAATCAGTGGAAAGAGAGGAAAGTGAATACCGACCAGAGTGCACAGAAGACATTAATAGAATTAGAGGAGAACTTGAGGAACTTCAAAGAAGATATCCTCAGCTTGACAACACTCGAAGAAGAATTAGAGAAGAAAAAGGTAGAGTTGAAAGAGAACTTAGAATTGAAGAAATCGCTATCAATTCAATTCGAGAACAAGAAGAAACCTTACCAGAATCAGCTGAGCGAGATAAAAAGCAAGAATCAGATAGATTTGAAACGGAAGCAAGAAACCTTGAAACTGAATTTAGAGAACGATTGCAAGCAATTAGAACAGCAATTGAGACAAAAGATTTTAAAGGAATTTCCGACTCTTCCAAAGGACTCAAAGAATTATTTGGAGTCTGGGGAATACTCCACGATTATATCTCAAAACGGAGGGATTTCACACGACTTACCAAAGCTAAAAAATGCTATGGAGAGAGACGTTTCAAAAATTGGCATATTCCAAAGTCTTGAAGAGTTTTTAAAGTTAATGGATGAAAATGAAATAGACACCAATTAAAATATGAAAATTATAACAGTAAATATTCTAGAATAACAGTCTAAAATCTTTGGACTGAAACCAATTTAAATGAAGAAGCTTGTTAGTGTGGTTTTATTAGCTGGTAAAAATGGTGCAGGAAAAACCAGACTTTTAGATACTATTAAAAGTCAACTACTTGTAAAACCTAAGCGAGGAGAGATTGAACAATTGAAGCGGGACGTTACATCTTATAAAGACACAGGTAGGATGGACGAACTAATGAACAGTATTCGGTATTCGTTATTCGACATTTGCAATGTCGAATCCTTATCGTAGGATTTATAATCCGCAACACACCGTTGTTATGTAAAACTCCGCAAGTTCCAAATGGCTTTTTCGAAGCAGATAAATTGCTCAACAGAAAATTTCAAAAAAAAGTAGAGTTGTCGGATTGAAAATACTCCTGAAGCGCACACAGTCCTACGATTTAGCTTCTCGATTGCAAATCGAGAAGAGCGGAGCCCATCTCCTCTGGAGAGTGGTTTGGGGTGAGGTCAAAATGCGGTCTTTAGGCAGAATGGATAAGTTTCTACAAAAATGAAGTGCAAGGATATTTAGCCCTTTCTTCAAAATCCTGTGCACCTGCGCAATGATAATTCATCGCTATAATCTAATATTAAGTGTAAAACGACTTTTTCAGCAGGTCCTAATTAGGTTCCAAGCTTGTTTAATATCTTTTTATGATATACTTTTGGTATGTAAAATTTCATATTAAGGATGACAAGTATCTCATTAAAAATAGATGACCAAATTCTTTCTGAGGCTGATAGCCTTTGGAAAGAAGTTCAGAAATCCAGGAACAGTTATTTCAACGAAGCCATCGCTTACTTTAATGCTGTTAAAAAGAAAGAATTGTTGGCCAAACAATTGGCTAAAGAGTCGGCGATGGTGAGGCTTAGTTCTGCAGAGGTGTTGTCAGATCTGGAGAAACTTGAAGGAGATTATGAATATTAAACGTTGGGAAATATGGTTGGCCGACCTTGACCCAAATTTTGGAACAGAAGCAGGTAAAACAAGGCCCGTTCTTGTCATTCAGTCTGACCTTTTAAATGTGGTGCATTTTTCTACTGCGATTTTACCTATCACAACTAAAGTGGTTTCTGGTGTACACATACTAAGATTTAATCTAAATGAATTAAGTGCTGAAACAGGCTTATCACAGAATTCAGATGTTTTACTGGATCAGATTAGAACCATTGATAACAAGCGATTTGTCAAAAAAATGGGTATAATTAATGATACAGGCTGCAGAAAGAAAATAGAGGAAAAACTTAAACTGGTGCTTGACCTGGTGTAAGCCCTGGTATTAAAAAATAACCGAAGACCTGATAATCCGATTTACTTTTTAATTCATAAACTTCTGCTGTTCCGGGTTTGCAACCCGGAACTTATATCGTAGGATTTACAATCCGCAATACACCTTTCAAAGTAATAACACTGCCAGTGCCAAAAATCCATTTCGCAACCAATAAATTGTTCAACAGCTGATTTTACAAGGAGACAAATCTTAAGAATTTAATGAAGGGTTGTTGCACAATTAAATTTTTTTGAAAATAAGCAAGATAATCTGTTGCCATATTGTAACTCCACCAGTTTGGTATTTCCTTCCAGAATGAAAATTAAAATATTGGTGTCAACCAGTATAAATTCACCAACCATCTCTCATCTGTCTTTGAATTTTTACAGCATCTTCTTCCTTAGGAATTATTCCTACAAATTCCTTAAAATCGATTTTCCTGGATTTAACCAATCTGATTTTTCCGATTGCATCTTTCAAAGCCTTTGAGTTTGAATTATTATCTAATCTATAAATCATAATGACAAATATAGAATTTTTATCTTAAAATTTAGGGAGTTATTGTAAGCCTCCGGTCATCTACGTACCTTTTGTTTCTGAATTATTTATAAGAGTTGCCTTTTTCCAATTCATTGGAAGTAGATCCTGGATTTTGTTGATGGGCTGATTCTGGATATTGCC
>JAIXQU010000077.1 GCA_027485575.1 Cytophagaceae bacterium | reverse complement strand
CGTGCGCCGCCTTTACCCGGTTGGGCCGGGTGTCCACTACTTCCTGTTTAAGCCAGCGGGTAGCACCGGTATTTTTATCAACCGAACGCAACAGTGAGGTGTTCTGGTTAAATTCAGCCCGGGATGTATTGATGATGGGGTTCCGGTTGCAGTCGAAAATTGGTCCATCGAGAGGAGCAAAAGTATAGGAAGGATATGACCATTTTACCTGGCCCGTTTCCGGATTAAGGGCATAAAAGCGCTCGTTGTTTTCAGAATAATCGTGCACATACACGGCATCTTCATTAAAGCCCATTGCATGCACCTTTGAATCGGGTACAAAAAGAGGAGAAGTCCAGACGATGGCTCCGGTAAGCAAGCTGCGGCATTCTACCCTGGCCTGCCCGGGCGACGAAAATTTGAAACGGGTGGTCACGAACTTGTCGCCGAATGCGTAAATGTTCCCCCCAATGTCGGTTGGAGAAGCATTGGTGATTTGCCATAGCGGAGCTGATACATTCAGTAGTCCAGGATGTGGTGAGGTATTGCTGCGTTCATTTCCTCCGCCTATGACAGACCAGTTCTGAGCCTCTGACAAATTATACTGCATCAGCAGAATGAAAATAATAAAGTATTTCATTATCAAAAAAATTGACCCAATATTATGGCAGAAGTCCCGGCTGTACTATGTTATCAATCCATCTAAGGAAAAATTAGCAAGTTTGGACAAGTAGCTGTTCTTTCGAAATTTTGTAATCGTTGTTTAACAGTAATGTTAATTCCCCTATTTTGAACATACATAAAGGTTCAATCCTGTTTTTGGCTTATCAAAGTCATTTCCAGAGCACCCTATTATTCCTTAATCCCGGCAATAGCTCCACATCGGCAATCAACCTGCCTCAACCCGGCAGAAACATAGCCGGATCTGCTGGAAAACCCTGATTTCCACCCGCAGAAAATTCCATTTTTTTCCCTATACACTATGGCAGGTAGGGTTGGATAATCCTGCACATCCTTGGTCCGCCGGAACCTAACTCTTCTACTTCTTCTTCAGGCAGAGTTAGCCAAAATCCGGTATAGATTCTGGTGGTTTCTGGATTCCTTTGGCACGGTGTCGAAATTGATCCGGCTTTCCAAGCTTTCAGGAGCGTTGACATTTTCCTGTCCTATGTGTAAGATTTCACTTCAGCTAGCCTAAGGAAGGAGTAGAATATTCGAGTTCGTTTGGTTGAATCCCTGAAGCTAGTTCGGAGCAGGATGTGGTTTCCGGCAAACAAATAATTCTTTCTTCCGATGGCCATGAGCCTGGTTTTCATTGGCAATTTAATAACTTAAAAATCATTTTCGACTCTGGTAAACTTAAACAAAACTGTTTGATTGAAAATCCAAATCATCAAAAACGCGACATTTGATTAATTGACGCTTTCTTGAGCAAATCTCTGGCATCTTTGTGTTTTATAAATTGTAGGCTGAAATCCATTCCTGCATTTAAACTTGTATAATTGCCCTTAAATTAGCTTCGGTATAAATGCTATTTCAAGTTTTTGCATTCAACTTAATTGTCCTTCTGGCTTTTGTCTTTTTAGGATTTTATCCATGCAGATTACTTGAAAGGAAAACCCAAACTGTTGGGATTCTTACCAAGGCTTTTCTTTCACTTTTTCTGGGCTATATCCTTTTTGAAACTGGATTAGCCATAATCGAAACCAAAGGCCATACTGTGCAATGGCTGAACATTATTCCCATTGGTTTTCTTTATTTTTTACCTGATAAAATAAGTCTGAAGACCAGGGATAACCAAAAGCCCATTCATTTTTTCATCCCAATTTCAGTACTTGTATTTGCCTGTTGGTATTTTACCAAATCCTATGCCTTTGACCTTCAAACAATTGATAAATACCCGTTTATAGATATTGTCAGTTACGCAGCAACTTCCTTTGGATTGGACAGATCTGGCACCGAAGTTTCATTTGCTGATGCAGCCATTTATAATCCCCAACCCAGCCAAATCAATTTATACCATTTTACAGAGCTATGGGCAAGCGCCGGTTTTTGTAAAATTTTTGGGGTCACTTCCCTTTGGTCGATGTGCTTCATCGTGCCCGTTTTTTTATTTTCAATCATAGGATTTGGGCTTGGCTCTATTGCAACAGAAAGAAAGGAACCGGCGATTTTCTCCATCCTGTTAATTGTTGTTTTCTGTTTTTCAAACCACAAGCTCCTGTTTTTCGATGATGTGTTTTTGCTTAATGTGCTTGACCTACATGGACTTAAACTATCTTTAATTATCCCCTGCTTTCTGTTTTTATACCACCTTAGAAATCACAGGCAGGTTTTGCTGTTGTTTCTTTTGTGGATGCCTCAGATAAATATTTTACTATCGGTGCTTTTGGGCCTTGTTATTGGCGTTTACTTTTTCACAACCTTTTTCACAAAAGAGGAGAGAATTTCTGCCCAGGTTTGGTTCGCCTACATCCTGTTTTCCCTGGTTTTTCTTGGATTGGTTTGGTCTGGAAAAGGCCAATCCGGAGGTCCTGCCTTTCGTGAGTTTTCCATACAACTTGCCTTACATACTTCTTTCAATTATACCCGGGAGGCATTTTTCAATCTCGGATTTAACTATTGGGCCGTTTTTATTGTTGTAGCCGCTGCTGTAAGCAATTGGAAATATGTCCTGCTCCTTCCTCCATTTCTGTTTTCAAAAGGAGTTTTTAAAGGTCTGGGAATGGTTTTGCCCGTTTTTCAGGGATTTGCATCCGAAATTGAAGTTGTTCTTCTTTTTCTTTTTTTGGTCTTACTCAACCGCAAATTCAAAATTTTCCACGCCAGATTTTACCTGGGTTTTGCCATTATAGTGATTTTATGCCTCGTTGCCGGAATTGGGTATGCGCTAACGGGCTTCATGGATTTTGAGCAGATATTTACTTTGGTGGCAGCTTCTTCTATTTTCATTGTCTGTTTTTTCCTTTTTGAATCTGTAGAAGGACAAACAGGTTTTCTTTTCCTCATCAAAACCAAATGGGTCAAATGGGGACTGGCTTCCTGTGTTTTGGTTTTTGTTTTGTGGAAAACCATCCGGTTTCAAAGGGCTTTGCCGTTTGACCAAAAATTTTATAATGAAATAACAATGGAGCTGGAAAGTGAAAAAGGAGATTTGTTTTCAGCCTACATTTCCAACAGGAGGTACTCCCCTTTTCCATTGCACATCAAAGCAGGGTTTCCTCTTTTGTTTACTTTTCCAACGGCTTTTTCAACTCCTGTAACCATGTTTGAGGACTCAAGCTGGAGAGGAAAGGACATAGCTTGGCATGTAGAACAATTTCCTTTTTATTCTTTTTATAAGGCAAAAAAGCGAGGCTTTCCAGATGGGGATCTTCCAAACCTGAAAGGCCAATTCCTGAAAGAAAAGAAAATAAGATTCCTTTGGATAGATGAAGGGTATGACCCGAACAAACTTTCCTTTTTAGACAAATCTGTAAAAAAGAAATTTATTACCGCAGCTGACCATCTGGAGTTTTGGATAATTGACCCTGAAAAGCTTTAGCCCCCTTCAGCCATAATTTAGGGCCTGCTGAAAAAGCTTTTATCTACTTATTATCAACTGTTTAAGATTGAAATTTAAGGTAAATGTTTAAGGCTTTTAAAACAAACCAATCAAAAAGCTTGCATTTTAAAAAGGCGGGGAGGAAGCTTTTTCCGCCAAAGGCGGACGGGCCGGAAGCGGGAAGGAGCATTGGAAAAGCTAGAGTTT
>JAIXQU010000059.1 GCA_027485575.1 Cytophagaceae bacterium | reverse complement strand
TTCAATTTCATGCCAGCCAATTCCAAAGTATCAATGGATTCTAGTTTCAGGAAGGCATCATCAAATGAATTCTGTACAAGAACTCTGGTTTGATTTTTTCCCAGATCGAGATTCGGTGCGATCAATTTCTTGAGTGAAACCGAACCGAAATCTTTGATGATCTTATTTTCCCAAACCAATCTCGCTCCTTGTGAATCGAATAGTAGTTCTGCGCCACTTCCGATTCTGTTTTCCTGGAAAATCCGCAGATTTTCAGCAAAAACGGAGTATCCGGACCGGCCAATCAATGGCATTGAAAATGATCCTTCAATTTCAGTCGTCTCGTCTCTTTTTGGTTTTGGTCTGTCATTTTCAAGACTTGCACCAAATACGATGGTTTCGCCCCCAACCTCGAAATAGAGAACCTTTAACATCGAATGTTCCGGCAAATTCAAACGACCTCCTTCGGGATTCCAGTTCAGTGGAGAATGGAACGATTGGCCGTTTTTAATCAATTTCCCTTCTCCTGCATATTTTTGAAGTAATCGTTTGCCTACCAGTTCAGGAAGAATGGGCAACAAATCGTTTGCCAACTCCTGAGGTGAGAAATCCCCACTTTCCCGGATATGGTGGAGGATCGAATTTTCAATGGTGTTTCCCTGAATAAGAGAGATGCTACCACTGTGAACGTAGGCTTCGGTAACCTGGCCTGATATGTTGAATTTCATTGTTTTCATTTTTTGAATAAGGATTAGATGGTTTGATTTTTGATTTGAGAACAGAGTGCCTGAAGGGCGAGGGAGTCAGAATATCCATGAATGGCTTCCGGATTTCCGAACAGAAACAATCGTTGTTTCGAACGTGTCAATGCTACATTTAGACGGTTCGGTACATTATAGAACCGGTTCTTTCCCCAGGTGGTGAAGCAAAGGAGAACGATGTCTGCCTCCTGACCTTGAACACTGTCAACCGTTTTGAGCAGTACTTCAGATCCGGTTCTTTTCTTTCTCTCCTTCAACTTCTTCTCAAGTCGCCGAAGTTGTGCACGGTAGAAGGTGATCACAGCAATCTCAATCTTTCGTTTAGATGGGTTCTTTTCAATACCATCTTCTATAAGGTCGAGAGCCTTCAAAACCAAATCCAATTCTTCAGTATTACCACTGCTCGAACTTCCGTTTTCTGAAACATTAATCCAGGTGCATGCTGAATTGTCGGTCGAATCAAGGAGCTTCAAGAGTTCTGAATTTACCTCGTTGGCCTTTTTGGAAGTGAACATGTTGTTTCCACCATAGATGAATTCTCTTGGAATGGCAGCAAGTTCATCGACCATTCTGTGTTGATATCTCAGCGATTGAAACCGGTTCTCCCAAGGTGTTTCATCTGCCATTTCATCTTCAAACCAAATATCTTCTGAATCAGCATCTGGAGTATCGGAAAGAACTTTGGGCAAGCCTTTAAACAATCCAAATTTAGAATCGTTCGTCACCAGCCAGTCAGGAAGTCCATTCTGGAATAATTCAAACACAGAAGGAAAAAAGGTCTGACATAGCCAGTGGAGTTCTTCAATTTGAAAATCAGAAAAGTCTGATTCCAGCTTCTGAAGTTTTGCTACCCGCTTTCTGCATTCATTTTCGTCCTGCCGGTACGCAAATGCATCTCCAACATGCTGAGTCAGCTTTTCGGCCTCTTCAATTGTCAGATCCTGTTCTCCGGTTAAGATCGTTTCAATCAGCGCACTGTCAGAATAAGGTGCCAATTGTTTGGTATCCCCAACCAGCACCCATTTTTTTGCCCAAAGGGCCGGGACAAGAAATCCGCTCAGGGTCACCTTTGATGCTTCATCCACAATGAGCACATCAAATGCTTCAAAATCCGGTTGTCTGTTTTTTAAGGCATCATGTTGAAGAAGACCTACCAATGTTCCCGCAACCAGATTGGCATTGTTAAGGAGGAAGTGGCGAAATTCTCTTTCATCCAATTTGCCTTCCGGATTCAGCAGCATTTTTTGCCCTGTTGTTTTATCAACGATAGTGGCCAGGAGTGCTTCTGTTTTTCTTTTTGCCGAATCAATAATCTTGACATCGTGGAAGTTTTCCCGAACCACATCACTCATGGTTTTTTCATCACTTGCAATCCGTAGGGCAAGAATTCCCATGTTAGATCCTTGATCTTTCTGAAGCTTATAAACTCTCTCCAGAAGATTGTCAATGGCTACATGCGTAGCAGAACTTAGCAACACTCTTTTTCCTCTGATAAGAAGCTGAAGGATAAGTTCCAGAATCACCGTTGTTTTTCCTGATCCCGGAGGGCCTTCCATTAAAACCACATCGGGTGATGCCAATGCTTTTCGAACGAATGCTCTTTGCTCAGCAGCTCCTTCACGTTCAAGGTCGGTCAGGATATACCATTCAATGGGTTCAGAGTCCAAAACAACCGAAGGGTTCTGTCTTAAGTACTGGCCAGTTTCCTGCCATGGTTGAAAGAATTTCTTCAATCGCTCCCCGGATTTTGGAACCCGGTTTCTCCATTGATGCAAAGCGTCAATTTGTTTCTGAACTTCATACAGGTTGAAGGCAGCATACATCGTTTCCTTCACCAACTCAGGTGAATCTGCTTCAAACCAGAAATGGTTCTCAGCGCTGAATCCTGCTTTGCGGAGCTTTATCCCATTCTTGCAATCAGGAGTTGTGGAAAGCAGTTTTTGCTGCGTAGGATTTTCAACGACCTGGGTCAGAAACTTCTCAATGGCCATCAGCACATTTTTTGACACAGGTGCGTCCGGTACCTTTTTTCTCGGGTTGAAATAAAATCGGTGCCCCGCATTTTTGTGCCTGATGTCAGAACCCTGAATTTCAGTTTGCTTTTTCCCAAAAGTCAAGGTGTATTTTGATTTTGGAGAAGGCTTGAAAGATTTCGGAGTCCAAAGAGTGCCATCATCCACAAAGCACACATAGGCGTTGCCTTTCGGATCGGTTAAAATTCCTTTTTGTCCTTTGGACGACAAGCCTTTGAGAATATAGTTTCCGGAATACTTTTCGGTTTTGAACGGATTCTCTTTTGAGATTTTTACAAGCGCTTCTTTCGAGCTTTTAAGGACATTGTATTGAATATCAAGGAGCGATTCTTCGGCTCCGGTTTTTTGAATTGACATGATGATTACGTTCGCTTTCGCGTTTTTTTTGTTTTTAGAAAAAATGAATGGAGTTGGTGTAGCCTGATGACTACTGGTTTTGCGCAGGAATGGTGAAACCGGATTCCTGATGACGGGAGTTGAATTGACTTTATGGCCCTCTTATTCCCGGGCGATTATGATACTGTCCCCGGTGACTTTTACGTGGACTTGTATGCCTGAATTTTCCCGACTTGTACCTTTTAGTGCGGTCAGCTCAAATCTGCGATATACTTTGCTGCCTTTACTGAAATTTCGGTTCTCATTCTGATTTCTTTGTTGGTGATATGATTTAGTATTCTGGCATCTGTTATCTTTTTACACTCAGAGACAAACTTACTGATTGAATCTCCGGTTTTCAGTTCAATGTGTTTTGCAATGACCAGGGCCATAAAACAAATCAGTATATGGAGTTTTATTGGGTCTTCTTTGAAATGATAAACAGGTCTTGTCTGCAAATCACTTTTGGATATTCTGAACGCTTGTTCTATTCGATATAATTCATGGTAGCGTGTGATAATTGTTTGATTACTGGCCTCAGCCTCTGTTAGGTCGGTATAGTAGCCTTTAATTCCCAGAAGCTTTTTTGCCTTTGAAATCAGTTCCTCATTCAATGCTATTTTCTCACCCTCCGATTTGGTGAATTTGAGCTTTTTATTTTTTGAAGGTTTCTCAATTACAGCCTTCGCCTTTTCGATTTGTTTTTCCATTTCATGTTGATCCTTTCGCTTTCTGATCTCAGAATAGCTACAAATCAGATAGCCCTTATCGGTATTCAAGCGAACATTTTTTCCGTCTTCTCTTGGCAGAATGCTATCAATTTGGTTTAATAGTTTGTCCGGAATATTTCCCAGCCTTGCACCGACAATATACTTGATCTTTTGTTTTTGAAGTTCCTTTACATTGTCTGAACTTATCATAGCAGCATCAGCAACCACCGTAAGCGTCTGAACCTTATTCTTATCCTTAAACGACTTTAAAACAGGCAGGATGGTGTTCCCTTCAAATGTATTTCCCGGAAAAATCTCATATGCAATTGGAAATCCACTTCGGGTCACCATTAAAGCTATTAGAATTTGTGGCTGCTGCGATTTGTTATCTTTGGAAAATCCATTCTTACGCAGTTCATCTTCCTGAAATGTTTCAAAGTAAAGCGTGGTGACATCATAGAATACTATATCAAAATCCGAAAGGAATTCTTCTCGGGCAAATTCTGAAACAATCAATTCAACCTTTGATTTTAAATCAACCCAATTCTTAGCAAACTTATAAAAGCTCTTTCGTTGTTGGATTACTCCAAAATAGGTTTCAAGCAGTTCTATGGAACGAAGCTTAGATGCCGGCTCAAAAATTCGGATGGCTACTAAATCATGGAGGAGAGACTGGCCAATGGTATCCAAACCAATTTTACTTTGGACAACTCCAATCAAATTATAGAAAAAAGAGTAATAGACGCCAAGAAATGTGCTGTGATCTAAGGAAAGAAAGGAATTTAGATTTCTTTCTGGAAAAAGAGAAAGCTGCCCCGCGAAGCTATGAATCCAATCCCGGGCAAGAGTTGATAATTTCTCAAGTTCCAACTCACTATGACTGGAACCAAAATGCTTTAGAATAATCCGTTTGTTATCTTGATAAGAAACAACCTGAACGGCCTTCGCTCCAGAACCAGTTTTAACAACCCGAATCTTCAAAAATCACCCCTTAGTGCGGTAAAATTAAGAAAATAAAATTGCAACTTGTTGATTATATAGAAGTTAATTTTGCAACTCCAAAGATGGGTACAAGTCGGGAAAATAATTTTTTGTTTATCTCATAAAATCCACCCAAAACGGTTTGATTTTGTGTGTTTTACAAATTTGGTAATAGGCATATCCAAAAGAAATGCCAAACAAGCCCAGACAGGAAATGGGAACCAAAATGAGCAATGCCACGTGAATATATAAATCCTCTCCTGGTACCAAAGGGCCAGGTTCAGCAACCAATCTAAAAAAATCATAAATCACTATGAACGAGATAATCGTAAGCCCGGTCAGCATAAATTTTGCGACCGTTGGCATCTGCTTCAACAAACTTTTAAAACTAATTTTTACTTCCAATTCTTTATTCAGTTCTGGCATCTTAAATCAACTTATTTACCACCTAACCAAACACTGAAAAACCTAAAATAGTTCTAAGGTTCATATTTTCTCCACTTGTCAATAACAGATTGCATATCTGCCGGCAGTTCAGAATCAAACTGCATCCATTTTCCGGAAATAGGATGGACAAAACCCAGGGATTTGGCATGCAACGCCTGCCTCGGACAAAGGGAAAAACAGTTTTCAACAAAGGCTTTGTATTTACTGAAAGAAGGTCCCTTGAGGGCAGCCTTTCCTCCATACATTTCATCCGCAAATAAAGCGTGTCCAAGCCATTTTAAATGGGCCCGGATTTGATGGGTTCTACCTGTTTCAAGATTACATTGAAGCAATGAAGTATAAGAAAATTGCTCCAGGGTTTTGTAATGGGTTATGGCATGCTTGCCCATTTCCTCATTTTGAGTGACTTCCGTAATTCTTCTGTCTTTTGGACTACGGGTTAATCGTTGGCGAATGGTTCCAGTTGGAGGTTGTGGTGCACCCCAAACCAGTGCATAGTAGGTTCTTTCTACGGTATGATCAAAAAACTGTTTTGCAAGTTTCATCATTGAGATTTCCTCTTTTGCTATCACTAAAAGTCCGGAAGTATCTTTATCAATCCGATGAACCAGGCCCGGTCTAAGTGCTTCTTTTCCTTCCGGCAAACCGATATTGATGTGAAACAATAAGGCATTGATTAAAGTGCCATCCCAATTGCCATAGGCCGGATGAACAACCATGCCCGGAGATTTATTTACAATCAACAGATAATCATCCTCATAGACAATGCTCAAAGGAATATCCTGAGGAATAATTTCTACATTTCTGGGAGGGTGAGGAAGACTAACCGATACTTCATCCCGGGGCTTAATCTGGTAGTTAGATTTTGTAGCTTTTCCATTTACAAGGACCAGCCCTGTTTCTATACCCAATTGAATTTTGGTCCGGGATGCATTGGGAAGCCTGACCGAAAGGAACTTGTCGAGCCTCATTAAGGCCTGACCAGGATCGGCAATTATTCTATAGTGTTCAAATAAACTATTTTCTTCATCCTGAGAAATGTCTGTTTGGTCTTCTTCAATCATTTAGGGAATATTTAAAAATTTATGGGTTTGCAGCGAAATTCTCCATCTTGGGTTTTCCTTCACAAAATCAACCAATAAGGGTAAAATAGTCTCTGATTTAGACCATTCCGGTTGTACAAATAGTTTACAATCATGAGGTAGAAAGGATAAAAATTGCATCATCCAATCCAGGTCAGACTTATGGTAAATAACCACTTTATATTCATTAGCCGCAGACAAAACCTGAGGTAGAGGCACTTTAAATTTTTTGGGGGAAACACAAATCCAATCCCATGATCCGGTCATAGGGTAAGCTCCGGAAGTTTCAATATTTGTTTCAAAATTGAAGGACTTCAGCGCAGTGGTAAGACCTGACAAATCATACATCAACGGTTCTCCACCTGTAACTACTGCAAGCCTTCCGGGATATTCAGAGGCAAGACCAGCAATTTGGCTTATTTCAATTTTTGGATGTGCTTCCGGATCCCAACTTTCTTTGACATCGCACCAAACACAACCTACATCACAACCGCCCAAACGAATAAAATAAGCAGCCCGACCCGTATGATATCCTTCACCCTGAAGTGTATAAAACGATTCCATCACAGGTAAAACTGAGTCTCGACTATTCATCAGCGATTGAAATAAAGAGAAACAAAAAAGTCAGATCCTATTGAATCTGACTTAATTACGAATATGAAAAAATTAAACACCAAGAAGCGACTTGTATGCAGCCGAATCCATTAGGCCTGACAATTGGCCAAAATCGGAAATGCTTATTTTCACCATCCAACCTTCGCCATAGGGATCTGAATTAACGAGTTCTGGTGCATTATTCAAGGCAGGATTGACCTCCAAAATGGTTCCGGTCACAGGTAAAAACAAGTCTGATACGGTTTTTACCGCTTCAACTGACCCAAATACCCCATCTTTTGCAATTTCCTGACCCACGGAATTGATGTCTACGAAAACAATATCTCCCAATTCGCCCTGGGCAAATTCGGAAATACCTACATAGGCCTCATTACCCTCTACTCTAATCCACTCATGCTCTGGTGTATACTTAAGATTTTCTGGAAATGTCATTGATTATTTATTTTTTTGATTTCAAATAAAACGGAACAAGATCAAAATAAAAAACCCCTTCTGCAAAAAAGGGGTTTCTACTTCTGGCATCACGATGGGGCTCGAACCCACGACCCCCAGAATCACAATCTGGTGCTCTAACCAACTGAGCTACGCAATGCATTTAAATTCGGGCTGCAAAGAAAACCTCTTTTACTCTTTTTTCCAAGGCAGATTAAAATTTGACTACAATTTCCTTTGTTCTTTTGCCCATGTATCCTTTAAAGTCACCGTTCTGTTAATAATTGGTTTGCCAGATTTGGTATCTTTATCCACACAGAAATAGCCTTTCCTTAAAAACTGGAAATGGTCTCCTGATTTGACATTTAACATTGCAGGCTCAGCCATTGCATTTGGTATGATGGTCAATGAATTGGGATTGATGTAATCTTTAAAATTGCCTTCCTCAGAGCTCGGGTCTTCTACCTGAAACAACCTGTCATACTCCCTAATCTCACATGGAATGGCAGAACTGGCCTCTACCCAATGGAGTGTTCCCTGCACCTTGAGTCCGGAGGTATCTGAACCACTTTTGCTTTCCGGAAAATAGCTGCAATGGATTTCAATTACAGAACCATCATCAGCTTTAACAACTCCTTCACATTTAATGATATATGCACTTTTTAACCGCACCATCTGACCAGGTGAAAGCCTGAAATATTTTTTTGGCGGTTCTTCCATAAAATCCTCCTTTTCGATTAAAACTTCTCTTGAAAACTGGATTTCTCTTGTGCCCTCTTCGGGGTTTTCAGGATTATTTTCACTTAATAAGGTTTCTGTTTTCCCCTCCGGAAAATTGGTAATCACAATTTTAATGGGGTCAAATACAACCATTCTCCTCAGCGCAATCTTGTTTAAATGTTCCCTTACACAAAATTCTAAAACGCCGATATCTACAATATTGTCTCTTTTGCCAATCCCTATTCTATCTGCAAAATCACGTATGGCTTCCGCCGTGTAGCCTCTTCGCCTCATTCCACTTATGGTTGGCATTCTCGGGTCATCCCAACCTGAAACATGATTTTCATTAACAAGCTGAAGCAACTTTCTTTTACTCATCACGGTATAAGTGAGGTTTCTACGGGCAAACTCATATTGATGAGAAGGGTAAATTCCGAGCTTTTCAATAAACCAATCATACAGCTCCCGATGCAATGCAAACTCCAATGTACAAATGCTGTGGGTTATTTGCTCGATAGAGTCACTTTGCCCATGGGCAAAATCATACATGGGATAAATGCACCATTGCGTGCCGGTTCTATGATGGGGAACATGTTTGATGCGATACATCAAGGGATCACGCATCAACATATTTGGAGAGGCCATATCTATTTTGGCTCTCAATACTTTTTCACCATCCCTATATTTTCCTTCCTTCATTTCCCCAAACAAGCGAAGATTTTCTTCTATTGACCTTTGAGAAAACTGATTTCTTGTACCTGGTTGGGTTGGAGTTCCTTTTTGAAGTGCTATTTCTTCGCTCGTACTGTCATCCACATAGGCCAATCCTTTTTCTATTAGTTGAACCGCAAATGCGTAAATCTGCGGAAAATAATCACTTGCAAACAGCTCGTTGGCCCACTGAAACCCAAGCCACTTTACATCCTCTTTTATGCTTTCTACATATTCTGTTTCTTCCGTTACCGGATTTGTATCGTCAAACCGAAGGTTGGTTTTTCCTCCAAATTTGAGTGCTAAGCCAAAATTGAGGCAAATGCTGGACGCATGGCCAATATGAAGATAACCATTGGGTTCCGGAGGAAATCTGGTATGAATGCTTTTGTATTTTCCATTCTGCAGGTCGCTTTCAATTATCTCTTCAAGAAAGTTCAAGCTGCGCTCCTCGGTGGGTTTCATCTCGGTCATAGGTTTCTTTGGATCCGTAAAAAACGGACATTTTTTCAAATGCAAAGAAACGCGAATTGTAAGGCGCCAGCAAACAAAATTCCGGTTGCAAAACGCTCAGAACTTTTAAAAAATTTAGTTCTTTCAAATCCACTTCAATGCAAAGCCTGAAAAATTTATTATTTCAGATTTTATAATGGCATTTGGATTAAAATTGCACTCTCGTAGCCTATTAACATTTTGTTATTTCTTTTTAGAAAATCTGTTAAATCAATAACAATTGCTCTTTTGGGGCTCTTTGTTTTTGCCATACAGGTTATGGCAGGAGGAGGCAATTATGTAAAAAAATCGCTTAAACAAGTAAAAGAAGGCAATGTAAAGGAGGCACTTAAAACCCTTCAAGCAGCCAGGGCCAATAACAAGGTTGATTTTGGGACAGACTATGTCTATTCACTTTACTTTTTAAGTCCATACCAAAAATCACTGAAACTGGATTCATCGTATGCCTTTTGTTTATCTGCCATTGAAAAATTTTTAAAAGAGGATAAAACAGGAAGAAGAAGATATGAAAAGCTGGAAATCGACTCTCTTGAATTGTTTTCCAGAAAGGATTATCTGGATAGCCTTGGATTTTCTCAGGCCGAAAGATTAGAATCTGAGGCCGCCTACCAGTATTTCCTGGAACGGTTTCCACAATCGAGACTGGCAGAAACGGCCAAACAAAAAAGAGCATCGCTGGCTTTTCAATTGGCTAAAAAAGAAAACAGTTTTGATGCATTTATGGCGTTTTTAGATAAATACCCTGATGCCGAACAGGCCAAATCTGCCAAAGAAATATCTGACCTTTTGGTTTTTGAAAACTCAGCCAAAAAAGGAAAAATATCAGATTGGGAGTCTTTCATTGAAAAAAACCCCAACAATCCCTATGTGCTAAAGGCTCAAAACAGACTTTACGAACTCTCTACTTTATACCACAAGCCAGAGTCCTACAAAAAATTTATTGAAAATTACCCTTTAAATCCGAATACCAGCAAAGCCTGGGAGTGGATTTATTATCTTGATAAAGGGATAAAATCCTTAACCGATTTGGATGAAAAGTATCCGGGATTTCCAATTTTGAGGTTTGATTCCAAATTTTCCCTGAGAAACCAATTCCTGCTTTCATTCATAGAAAGGGGTAAATTGGGTTTGATGCAAGGAAATGGAAAGGTATTTATCAAGCCTTTTTTTGATTCTATTCCCGAAGATTATAAATGTGAACTTACCCCGGCCGGGTTTATTAAACTCTTCAAAAACAAAAAAGCAACAATCTTTTCTTTCGATTCCATTCCCATTTCAGATGGTGAATATGACAATGCTGAAAGCTTTACAGACGGAGTTTTAAAAACATATAAAAATGGTAAACAAGGCCTAATCAGTATTTCTGGCTATCAAATCCTTGGAGCCAGGTATGAAAGTATAACCATACTGACGCCCAATTTATTATCTATCCAACAAGGGGCGAAATTCTATTTGTTTACTTCAAAAGGTCAGAAAATCGATATTCCTCCGCTGGATGAAGTTATTTCCTGCGGGAAGTTTTTAGCCATTAAATCCGGAGATAAATATGCGTTAATTGAGGAAGATGAAGCCTTGAAAAACCTGGAAAATGAAACGGTTGAAACCAATTATAAATTTGTCAGGTTACAAAAATTAGGTGAATCAAAACTTATTCTTTTCAAAGAAAACGAAGTCAACTTCCTGTCTGGAAATAAGTTATATGTTTTAAAAGCGAATGTTAATTCAAGCTTTTTTGATTCTCCATGGGGAGTTCAAATAAAACGTGGAAATGAGGTGAGCATTGTAGATAGCAATGGCAATTCCTTTCCAGGAACCTATCAGGCTTTGCGTATTTTTGGAAATGTTGGTATTGCAAAATCCAATTCCAGGTTTGGAATTATCAATAGAGATGGAACGGCTCTGGTAGATTTTGTATTTGATACAATATCGCCTCTTTTAAGAAAAAGCTATTTGGCCAAAAAGGGAAATCGATTATTTCTGCTCTTTGAATCCGGAAAAAAGATTCCCTTCTCTGGAAACAAATCCCCGGAAGTCCTTCGATATTCTACTCCAAAAGGTATTTTCAATAGCTATTTTATCATCCTGACGGATTCCCTTGACCGCAAAGCAGTATTTAACAAAAACGGAAGGCAAATTTTACCATTTGCTTATGATCAAATTTCAATGCTTGATCAACATTTGTTTTCGTTTCAACAAAACAGAAAAACAGGTATTGCAGATACAAATGGCCATGTTTTGATAAAACCCACTTTAACAGGTGCCGCCGGGTTAAGCAAAGATTTTATTTGTATTGCAAAAGGAAATAATTTTTCAATCATCAACCCATTTACAAAAAGGCAAATTCCAACATCGTTAACCTCCCTTGCCAAGCCTTATGGTCAGAGCAGATGGTTTTTTATTGTTCGGATAAAAGATAAAGCGGGATTAATGGATGGTGGAGGAAAAATGGTCATTCCCGGAGTTTATGAAGAAATAATGTATTGGAATCCAACAAGATGCCTCGTCAAAAAGAATGGATTTTGGTATTTTTATGTTATTGAGAGTGGGAAAGAACTGGTCAAAGCAATGAAAAGCATCCGGGTTTTATTGGAGAAGGAGAATGAAATTATTTACCAGGTTGAGTCTGACAAAAAAGTGGGCATTGAAAGCACGATGCGGGGGGAAATTGCCCCAACAGACAATGATGAAATCATCAGTTTTGAGTCAGATAAAGGCACTTATTTTTTTGCCGGTAGGCGAGTCCAGCAAAGCTCTGTTTTTAATCTCAGCTACATTGACCAAAATGGCCAATTGATTAAAACGCAGCTGCTAACAGAAGATGAATACGAAAAAATAATTTGCGATTAATCACAACCCGGTTACAAAAGTTCTTCTATTTCCTGAATGGAAATCACTTTTGAAATGGGCTGTTGATCCGGGGTAAGATTGGGAATTTTGCACGCAAATAGCTGATTGATAAAATCATTCAATTCCGAATCCCGCCAATGATGAAAACTTTGTTGGGAGGCACTTCTTTTTGCCATGGCCCTTGCAATGGATTGACTGTTGGGGATTTTAAGATTTTTTTGGTTCCAGCGGTGTTGTTCAAAGAAATCCTGAAACAACCTGACAGGGTCAGTCTGGGTTAAATCAGCCGGCAACCCTCTGACAATAATGGATTGGCCACCAAATGGCTCCCAGTCAACTCCGAGCGCCCTGATTTCCTTTTCTAACTCTAATAGCAAAGAAAAATCCTGTATTGAAAAATCAATTGTTTTTGGAAAAAGCAATTGCTGAGAAGCGGATTGCCCGCCTTTCATTTGTTCCAAATATCTTTCATAGGTTATCCTTTCCCAGGCCCTTTGCATATGAATCAAAAGCATTCCGGATTTTACCTGGGCCATAACATATTGACCATGAAGATTAAATGGTTGTGCTTTTTCTAAATGTGGAATTGGTTCTATTTTTACTTCCGGAAAAACTTCGCTCCTTATTTGGCCGTGAGATTGGTTTTCAAATTGATGGATTCTTTGACTTTGACCTGTTTCAGAACCAGAATACAGTTTTCCCCATTGGGTTAAATTTTTTGAATTTTCAGTATTTGGTCTTGGCTCAAATTGAAATGTCGATCCAAAATTGGGCTTGACGGTAGATTTATTATCTACGGTTGGGTTTAACCAGGGAGAAGGTGGCTCAAAATCCAAAGCCGGAACCATAACATTGACCTGAAGTGCCTTTCTAACTGCGGCTTGTATAACAGAATAAACAAATCTCTCGTTTTCAAACTTAATTTCTGTTTTGGTTGGGTGGACGTTGATGTCAATTTTTGAGGGATCCAACTCAAGAAAAAGGGCATAAAAAGGAAAGTTAGATTGAGGTAGCAACCCCTCAAAAGCTGTAGAAACAGCATGGTGCAAATAACCGTTTTTGATAAATCTTTTATTTGCAAAAAAATACTGTTCACCCCTTGACTTTTTCGAAATCTCTGGCTTTCCTATATATCCGGTTACTTTCAGAAAATCTACCTCTTCGTTAACCTGAAGAATTTTATCTCTGTACCCCTCCCCAAAAATGGAAGAAATCCTTTTCGCTAAGTTGGCTGGTTGTGCGTTTAAAATTAAAGTTCCGGCCTGAAAAAACGAAAACCCAACCTCCGGATAAGCCAGGGCAACCCTATTAAACTCTTCTGAAATATGACCAAACTCTACCTGATTGCTTTTGAGGAAGTTTCGGCGTGCCGGTACATTAAAAAATAAGTTTTTTATTGTGAATGAACTTCCACTTTCGGTTGCAACTGGTTCAATCACTTTCAAATCTGATGCCTCAATTACGAGTCTTGTTCCAACCTCAAAATCTGGCTTGCGGGTTTTTAATTCCACTTGTGCCACCGCTGCGATCGAAGCAAGAGCCTCCCCTCTAAAACCAAAAGTTCTAAG
Source organism: Cytophagaceae bacterium (assembly GCA_027485575.1). Taxonomy (GTDB): domain Bacteria; phylum Bacteroidota; class Bacteroidia; order Cytophagales; family Flexibacteraceae; genus CAMDMI01. The sequence goes on along the minus strand of JAIXQU010000059.1, from coordinate 37,445 downwards.
GTGTTGCATGTCTTCAAACAACGCAATTTTTGAGGTAGCATGCCTTTCAAAACACATCCGGGCATCCGTTTCACTCATTCCTTTGCCATTGTCAATTACCTGAATATAGGTTTTTCCTCCTTCTTTGACATGCAATACAACCTCTGTTGCCCCCGAATCTATGGCATTTTCCATGAGCTCTTTAACCACCGAGGCTGGTCTTTGAACCACCTCTCCAGCTGCAATCTGGTTGGCTATGGCATCAGGAAGAAGACGAATTATATGTTCCACAAGGACAAACTAAGACCAAAGCGGGCAAATGTCAATAAAAAATGATATGAATTTTTTGTTTCAAATCTGTCTGCTTTTCCAGACCTTGATATGGGCTCCCATATGTACTGAAACTTGCGAAACGGTCTCATGGCTTTTAATATGTTGAAGTGTCTCAGAACCGATATTTCCAACCATCCTCTGGGAAACAATAATGCAAACTACATTGGTAAAAATGCTTTGGCTTTTACCTTCCGTCTACTCCTTCAATCATAATTTCAAAAGCTTTTGGGGATCTTGTCTATTGCCCCAAAACGCGGCTATAATAAACACATATTGGTTATTAGGACTTCGTTATGAGATGCTAAAAAGCAAAAAATCAGTACCTTATATTCGAAATTCGTAGCAGCGGTACTGATACAGAAGAAAAGGTGACGAAGTTTCTGATTTGAAGCAGTTTAGCATCGGAATATCTGCCTGTCGGCAGACAGGGAATTCCTAATGACTATTCTGGGTTTAAATATTCCATCATTATTTTAACCCGGTTGAAGTCCATACAACCGTCCTTTCAGCCATTCCGAATCCTCCATATCTATTTGCTCCTGAGAAAAGACATTACCTTTGATTATGTCATTATCACTCATTTTACGCATAGAGATTTGTTCTTTTGATCATTTCATAAACTCAGAAACATTATTGCTTTTCACCAAAACATCCTAAAGTTCAGGCAAATATTCCTTATCGGAAATGGTTAGAAGTTTGCCAATGATATTGTCTCTTAGAAATTCAATGCTTGATATGAAAAGTTTGGATGATTGGTACAACCTTCAACAAAGATGAAAAAATCCTAAATCTATTTTCATGTGCGACTTGAATTATAAAATTTTCAGATTACTCAGTTTCTATAATTTCAAATCGTTGAATTAATTAGCCCAAAAGCAATTGAAATTCAACTAGATATATCGATAACGGTCTTTTCCAATCCGCTCCTTCAATCCCTCCGAAGCGCTTACAAGCGGCAGCCTAACGTCCAATCCACAAATACCCAATCCGGCCAAAACCGCCTTTATTCCAACCGGATTCCCTTCTTCATACAGCAGTGGATTGAGGTCGATCCAATTTTTCCAGATTTTGGTGGCGGAGGCAAAATCACTTCTCAGGCAAAAATTGACCATCTCTGAAAACGCAACCGGATAGGCATTGGCCAAAACGGATATTACGCCACAGGCTCCGATGGAAATCAATGCAGGTGTGAGTAAATCGTCCCCTGAAATCAGGCTAAAACCAGAAGGCATATCTCTGGCAATGGCCATGGCTTGCTCCACATTTCCTGAGGCTTCTTTTATCCCGATGATGTTGGGGTGTTGAGCCAGGGCTAAGGTGCTTGCCGCTGAAATATTGCTTCCGGTCCGGCCAGGAACATTATACAAAATCACAGGTACCGGACTGGCATCTGCTACGGCCCGGTAATGGGCAATAATTCCATTCTGGCTTGGCTTGTTGTAGTAGGGTGAAACAGATAAAATGGCATCAACACCTGTGAAATCAATCTCTTTCATCTGGCTGATGAGCTTGGCGGTGTCGTTTCCTCCATGGCCGAGGACAAGAGGTTTTCTTCCCTTCAACTTTTGTCTGGTGACCTCCAGTACCTGATTTTTTTCTTTTGTGGTAAGTGTGGCAACTTCTCCCGTAGTACCAAGGGCCACGAGATAATCTACTCCTTTTACCACATGTTCTATCAGGTTTTCAATTCCCTGCACATCTATGTTTCCGTTGGCTTGCATCGGTGTTACCATTGCAACACCTGTGCCCTGAAGATTAATCATTGTATATCAGCAATTTAGTGTATTTCAACATTTGTTTCAAGGTATATTCTATGTCTTTTTTATCCGGATTTTGCACCATCAGTTCAAACAGATTGGTTCTTTTCTCATCATAGAGCCCCACCCTGCAGTTGGCTTTTGTCTGGCTGAGAATGATGTCAAAAACGGGTTGGGTTTCAGATTCTATACAAAACAAAAAATCAAATTGGGTATCCAGAAACTGGTTCATTTTGGGAGAATTGATTTCACCCTGCCAGCTTATGTCCGATTTCAGAAAATAATCGATGTAAAAATTATACGGATGGCTGTGGACATATTCAAAATAGGTGAGAATTTTAAGCTTCTTATGATCTTGCTCAAGCTTTTTGATAAATCGGGCAAGGGGCTCAGGATCAGTTTCAGAATCGATGTGAAATAGAATTCCTATCTGGTTAACCTGGTGGTAGTTTATGGTATTTCTTGGAACAAGGCTTTGGGCATTCCTCGCCTTTTCGCAACGGCGCCGGAGCATAAAATCTTTGACCAGATCTTTTAACACAGGTTCGAAACTTTAAATCTTTTTATTTCTTAATGGCAATACTAGAATTTTTGTTGGTTTTGGGCAATTTTGCAACACAATAATCCTGAAAAAGGAAATCAAAAATGCTGGAAAACCAACCCGAATCTACGTTTACACTCATCGATAATCCAGGCTCGTTTTTATCAGATTTTTTGGGAAAAAGAAATACTACTTCTGTCTTTCTCCTTACGGACCCGAAAGTAAAGAAGCATTGTTTGCCCTTGATAAAAAATGACCTACCCAAATCTACACGGATAATTACACTTCCCGCTGGAGAAGAATATAAAACCCTGGAATCCTGTCAATTGGTTTGGAAAGAGCTCACCAAACAAAACGCAGACAGAAAAGCCTTGATTTTGAATCTTGGCGGCGGGGTAGTTGGAGACCTGGGCGGATTTGCGGCATCGGTGTACAAAAGAGGAATTCCTTTTATTCAAATCCCAACCAGTTTGCTGGCCATGGTGGACGCCTGCCTTGGAGGAAAAACGGGTATTGATTTTGAGGGATTTAAAAACCAGATAGGAACCTTTTCTAAACCTGAAGCCATTTGGATACATCCTGAATTTCTGCAAACCCTTCCTGAAAAAGAACTGCTTTCTGGTTTTGCAGAGGTGATAAAACATGCCCTAATTGCCGATGCCGCTTCCTGGAATTACCTCAGGAAACGAGACCTGAACCAACAAAACTGGAAAGAAACCATTCCAGCATCTTTGGCCATTAAAAATACCATAACCACCGCCGACCCTTATGAAAAAGGAGAAAGAAAAAAACTGAATGCAGGCCATACCCTCGGTCATGCCCTCGAAACTTTTTTGTTGAACAAGGGAACCCCTTGGCCGCATGGGCACTGCGTGGCTGCCGGCCTGGTAATGGAAAGCAGCATAGCCGTAGAGCAAGGTTTATTGGAAGAAAAGGAAATGTTTCAATTAGAGGAACTTATCTATACAACTTATGGTACAATACCCATCCAGAAATCAGAGGTAAAGCAAATTGTAAAGCTTGCCGGCCAGGATAAAAAAAATGAAGGAGGGAAGGTAAACCTTTCTTTGATTGGTCCGATTGGGAATTGCCACATCAATCGATTTGCCGATTCGAACGCATTGGCTGAAGGGGTTGCCTATTATTTATAATTGGTTTTGAATTGCCGGTTTCAGACTCTTTTTTCCACTGGAGAGTGTCAATTGTAGAAATGTATTTGGGCATCTCCCTCCATTTGAATTATTTTGATGGTTGTGAAGGAGCGTCTTTTACGAAGTTTTTGAATTAAATATTTGCATATCAACTCTTTATAATGAGAAAAAACATAGTAGCCGGAAACTGGAAATCAAACAAAACCCTGACCCAGGCATTGGCATTGGCTGAAGAGGTCAAAACTTTGGCCTCTCAGATAACCACAGAAGCAGAGATTATTCTGGGGGCAACCAGCCTATATCTTTTGCCCATAAAAAAAGTTTTGGGCGAAGGCTCCAAGGTTAAAATTTCTGCCCAAAACACATCCGCCTACGGTCAGGGTGCATTTACCGGAGAAATTTCGGCCGACCAGTTGGCCTCAGCCGAAATTCCATATGTCATTTTGGGGCACAGTGAGCGAAGAACCCTCTTTGGGGAAACAGATGATATCATTCAGGTAAAGGTAAAACAGGCCTTAAATGCAGGTTTATTGCCCATTTTTTGTTGTGGAGAGCCTTTTGAAATACGACAGGCAGGCACCCAGAATGACCTGGTAAAAATTCAGGTTGAAACTGCCTTGTTTGGCCTGAGCGATGAAGAAATGAGAAAAGTGGTAATCGCTTATGAGCCTGTCTGGGCCATTGGAACTGGCTTAACTGCCTCGGCACAACAAGCCCAGGATATGCATGCATTCATCAGAAGTTTAATTGCAATCAAATTTGGAAAAGAAACAGCACATGAAATTTCAATTTTGTATGGAGGCAGTGTGAAATCATCCAACGCAGCCGAAATATTTGGAATGCCAGATGTGGACGGAGGATTGATTGGAGGTGCTTCACTGGTTGCTGATGAGTTTATCAACATTGTAAAATGCGCCTGATTTTTAGAGGCTTCTGTCTGTTTTTTATGCTACTTTTTGCCGGCAAAGCAGAAGCACAAAATGCCTGGTGCCAAATCAGCGGGGCTGTATTTATAGATACCAATCCCAACCGAATTCAATACCGGGTATTTATCGAAGAGTCAGAATCATTTGCAGATATGCTGGTTTTCAAAGCATCTAACACGCTCTTTGCAGATAAGCCTGGATTATGGTATTTTACCAATGCAAGAGCCCAGGCCACCACTGGCATCATGATAGTTAAAGAACGGTCACTGGCAGATTTTTCTATTCATTTTATTGATACTGAAACCTTTGCCGGTTGCCAGACCACTAAATAAAAACCCAATATGAACTTTATCCAACTCAATGTCAGGTGTTCACCTGAATTTTCAGAAATCCTGATAGCCGAACTGGCTGAAATAGAATTTGATTCCTTTGAAGAAAACAAACATGGATTTTCGGCTTACATAGAAGAGGAAAAAGTCGACTTTGAAGCCACAAAAATTCTTTTGGAGCAATATGCTTCTTTGACGTCTTTGTCCTATGGCCTGCAAAAAATAGCAAAAGAAAACTGGAACAAAACCTGGGAAAGCAATTATGAGCCCATCGTGATTGACGACCAGATATTGATCAAAACTCCATTTCATCAAATCCCGGATGACTATCGCTATACAATTACCATCATTCCGAAAATGAGTTTCGGCACGGGTCACCATGCTACGACAAGTCAGATATTGGCATTAATGCTGGTGCACAATCTGGAAGGCAAAACCGTCATAGATGCTGGCGCAGGAACAGGAATATTGGCCATCATGGCCGAGAAACTGGGTGCTGAAACAGTTTTGGGATTTGACAATGATCCCTGGTGCATAGAAAATGGAAAAGAGAATTTCGGACTTAACCATTGCCAGAAATGCGATATCATCCTGGCCTCCTCTCTTGCAGAAATAAAATCGGAAAAAGTAGATGTTATTTTGGCAAATATTAATAAAAATGTAATTCTTTCTGAAATCCCATCCTACGCCATTGGTCTGAAAAACAGCGGGTTACTCTTCCTTTCAGGATTTTATCTTGAAGACGTAACCGATATAAATCAACTTGCCGAAAACAAAGGTCTTTCACTGATTGACCAAACCTCAAAAGACAATTGGGCATGCCTTTTATATAAAAAATCAAAATAAGGCTTTGTGTCTGTCTGGTAAATCCTATTTTGCTTTCCAAATCTCAATGAATAAAAAGATATCCTTCAGAAATATGAAATATTTTAAACCATTGCTTTTGCTGCTTTTTGGTTTTTTGAAATTTCAATTGGCAATGGCTCAGGCCCCTTTGGCTGGTATGCCAACCAAATTTTCAGAAACTGAATCTGAGTTTATTCAACAGCTCGGGGATATGATGCGAAAAACCAAATTGGTAGAAGTTGAAAAGTCTGCAATGGATTTTGAGGAATTATGGAACAGTGGAAAACTTGGTCCGGAACACAAAAAGGAAATGATTCTGCTATGCAACACCATGTTGCAGAAAAAATACAAACCGGCACCACATTTTGAAAAGGTATTGGACTTAACCCTAATGGCAGCCACCAAAAGGCAGCTGGAGCCGCAACCCTTATTAAAGCTTCTGGAAACCACAAGAAAGGTTATGGGAAATTTTGCACCCAATCCTTCATTTGCCTATGTGGCCAATCTTTTCTTGTATTTTAAATATAACATGTTGTTTACCAATGGTTTTTACAAACTAAAAGTAAGCAAACCCGGAAAGCTGAATTTCGATTGGATTGGGCCCGACATCGCTGCTGACACCGGGGCCCCGAAAGTGGAAGAACAAGTTTCAGACAAAGCATTTAATGATTGGGACCAGGAGACTGCACCTGTAGTATCGACAGATAACCCGGTTGTTGACACCAAATACCAGGAAGTTCCTGTGGATTTACCCAGCATCGCCGGACCGGTTATCTTGTTTGAACAAGTGAGCCTTAAGTTTGAAACGGGTTTCGATTCTACAAATCTGAGAAAAACCAACGGGACCTACATGATAGCCAACGGAACTTTTGTAGGCGAAGGAGGGGTAATGGATTGGGGGAATGCCGGATTGAAAAGATCAGAGGTGTATGCCGAATTAAAAAAATATAGCTTCAGGGTTAAATACTCTGAAATACAGGCAGATAACGTACTATTATACAATAAAGGAAGGTTGGAGACCACCGTCCTTGGGGCGTTTGAGTGGAAAAGCCGAAGGAAAACAACTTTTGAAGATGCGGTATTCCCTAGGTTCAAATCGTATTACAATGAATCAAGGTTCAAGGACATCAAAGATGAAGGAATCTTTTACCAGGGTGGTTTTTCTATGGAAGGCAGAAAGGTAAACAGTTCATCCGTTTTTGGGGGTCAGGGCATCATTAAGCTAAAGAATAAGAACAATTGGGCTGTTTCACTTTTGTCCAACCGGTTCGACTTCAACGATACCACCATTACTTCAAATGCAGCTTATGCCGTTGTTTATTATGGAAATGATTCCATTGTGCATCCATCGGTGAGGTTGGTTTACAATACCGTGCGGAGAGAAATCAAACTTTATAAGGAAAAAGGGAGGTTTAAGGACTGCCCGTTCTTTGATTCGGGTCATAACATGGAGATCTTAACTGATCTTTTGGTTTGGGATTTGGATAAAAAACATATTGATTTTTATGTCATCAATGCCAAAACCAAAGTTCCGGGTCTCTTTGAATCGCTGGATTTTTTTACCAACAAGCGTTTCTCAGATATCCAGGGATTGTATTCTTTTCACCCATTGATGATGCTTCAGGGCTATGCCAAAAAGGCTGGAACTGAAATGTTTAACGTGCTGGATATGGCCAGTGATTTCAAACAAAATCCCAGTTCTTTGAAATCAGCCATGTCATCGATTGCTTCTTCCGGTTATATAGATTATGAAGAAAGGACAGGGAACATTAAGATTAGGGAAAAGCTTTTTCACTATACCAATTCACAAAAAAACAAAAAGGACTATGACCAGCTTTCCATTCCATCCATTTCACCAAAAAGATACAATGCCCAAATCTCAACCGATACTTCTGACATTACCATTTATGGTGTAGACCGGTTTTATCTTTCAGACTCTTTGAATGTGTATGTAGAACCAAAGGGGAAAAAGGTAACAGTCAAAGGAAATAGAAATCTGGAATTTGATGGAAAACTAAATGCGGGAAACTTCCTGGCTTACGGAGAGAAATTTAAGTTCAGCTATGGCGAGTTTAAAGTGGATCTGGGCCATATCGACTCTATGGACGTGCAAACCAAGGGCAAGCAAAAAGATGGGTCAGCCTCCTTTAACAGAATGTATGGGCAGGATAAAAATGCCAAAAACGGAGAGGATGCCAGAGGCAAGGGAACATTATATATCAATGAACCAGACAACAAATCCTCCAAAAAGAGAATCCCAAAATACCCGATATTTGACATAGAAACCCCTTCTTTCATCTATTTTGATAAGATAGAATACCTGAAAGGAAAATATGATGCGGAAGTATTTTTTAAAATTCCTCCTTTTAAACAGGACAGCACAGCGAGCAAAAATGCAAAAGCCATCACTTTTGAAGGGACTTTTCACTCGGATTCTATCTTTCCAGATTTTTCTGAAAAGCTGACCGTGAGGCCGGATAAGGCGCTTGGTTTTGTTCATAAAACCCCTGCAGAGGGCTATAATTTATATGGAACAAATGCGACGTTTACAGGAACGGTTTCTTTGGATTATAAAGGCTTAAGGGGAAAAGGTGAAATCAAATATTTGAATGCCACGATATATTCAGAAGATTTTATTTTCTATCAGGATTCTGTGATCGCAAGAGGAAGAGCTGTCAAAATGGAACCCATGGAAATTGCCAATGTAGAATATCCGGATTGCGAGATGGATGCCTACTCCATGAAATGGAATCCAAAGAAGAAAAACATGAATTTTATCAATGCAAAAGGCCAACCTTTTAAACTTTATGGAAAAACCATTTCCCTGGAAGGGCTTGTATCCCTTTCCCCGAATGGTCTGGCTGGCCGTGGTTATATTCAGACAGCCGGCTCCAGGGCAGAATCAGAAAGGTATAAATTTGGAAAGGATGCATTCACTGGCCGAAGGGCATTTTTTGAAGTTAAATCCAACAATCCAATCAAACCCGCCCTCGCCTGCAGGAACGTTAAGTTTGAATTTTCAATAAAAGACCAAAAAGCAGATTTTTCACCCGAAGTCAAGGGATTTGCTTCCAATGTTTTTCCATTTTGTCAATATAAAACCTCCATTCCTAAGGCAACCTGGCTGATAGACAAAAAACAAGTGACCATGAGCAAACCGGATAGTTTTGATCTCAAAGGCTCTTATTTCTACAGCACAAAGGCCGATCAGGATTCTTTATATTTCAATGCGACAAATGCCATTTATGACATTGCTACCCACAATCTGACCATATCAGGCATTCCCCATATTGATGTAGCAGATGCACAGGTTAAGCCAGACAGTGGCATCGTGACAATCACAGAGGGAGCAAATATGAATACCCTGGCAAATGCAACTGTTCTGGTGGATAGAACCAATAAATACCATACTTTGAAAAAGGCCAACATCAAAATTCTCGGCCGGACCAAATTTGAAGGAGATGGAATTTACCAATATGTCAATTCCTTAAAAGACACACTTTATATCAAGTTCAATGAATTTACGCAAATAGACCCACTGCTGGACAAGAAAAACAAGGTTGACACTGAGGAGCCTTATACGGTTACCGGTGGAGAGGTTCCGGAGACAAAACCAATAAAACTGGCGGAAGGCATTTTGTTTAAAGGCAATGCCATCATGTCGGCCTTAAAACCCAATCTTGAATTTGAAGGACAAATTAAACTTGACCTTAAAAAGAATAAAAATGCGGGTTGGGTAAATTATAAAACCGATGGTGAAAGCAAAGAGTTTGTACTGAATGTGGCCAATGCTACGGATGAAGAAGGCCAACCTTTGGTTTCAGGTATTTTGGTCGAAGATGGAAGCAATAAATTATATAGCAGCTTTCTGGGGCCAAAGCATAATGTAGAAGACAAGAGCATTTTCCAGGCAACAGGTATTTTAAACTATGTGGAAAGAACCAGAGAATTTAGGATTGGTTCACAGGAAAGATTTGATGAAAAGACATATGAAGGAGGATTGCTTACCTACAATGATTCTCTTTCCAAAATAACCATTTCTGGAAAACTAAATTTCCAGGGTGCTGTGGATAAGGATTTTACAGTGACGGCGGCCGGATCTGGAATTGGCTTGCTGGATAGTTCCAGGTTCAACTTAAATGCAGCCATGGCATTTGATTTTAACGTGCCCTCTGGCGCATGGAAAAATATGGCTGCTGTACTAGCGGCAAGATCAACCGATTTGGGATTGGCTGAGGCAATTGATGATAAAACAAATCTTGCCTACCGACTGGCGGATATGGCCGGAGATAAACTCGGGAAGGAATATGAAAAACAAAACCAGACCAAGAACACACCTGTTTTTATGGCTGTTCCGAAATTTGCGAAAAGCCTGTTTTTAACAGATGTCAATCTGAGTTGGAACCAAAAACAAAGGGCATGGTATTCTACTGGAAAAATTGGGGTCAGCCATGTGCAAAATACCAATGTGAATGGCCGGATGGATGGCATGGTGGAAATCAGATATACAGATGGTAGTCCAATTGTAAACATCTATCTGGAACCGTCAACCGACAGTTGGTATTTTATTTCTTATGATGATTTGAAACGATTGGCGTTAAGCTCCGCCCAGGATGATTTCAACACGGCCATAGAATCAAAAGCCAAAGAAGGAAAAGAAGGGACATTTTTCTTTGCCAAGGCCGAATCCTATGAGAAAAATAAATTTCTCAAAAATTTTAAGAAAAACTACCTGGGAATAGATGTGGGTGAAATTGTGGAAGAAGCACCAAAAACCCAGGAAAAGGATAAGAAGGAACAAGAAGAGGAAGGATTTGGAGATGAGGAGAAGAAACCTGAGCCTAAGAAGAAAACCGAGGAACCTGCCGAAGAGGAAGAAAAAGATACCAGGAAAAAAACAACTGACGAAGAGCCAACTACCGAGGAAGAGCAGGATACCAGGAAAAAAACAACTGATGAAGAACCTACTACCGAGGAAGAGAAAGATACCAGGAAAAAAGCAACTGATGAAGAACTAACCACGGAAGAAGAAAAAGAAAAACCTAAAAAGAAAGAAAAGAAAAAGAAAAAGGAGGAAAGTGACGAAGAGCCTAAAAAAGAGGATGAACCAAAAAAAGAGGAAAAAAAGGAAGACGACGGATTCTAGCTTAGATATCAAAAAAAATAATTTGGTATTTGCAGGTGTAATATTACCGAAGTGATTTCAATTGCATTCAATCGCTTACTATCTTGTTACACTCTCCTTAAAATTCCTGATTTTCAAATACTTAAATTAAGATTTAAGTTTTTCTACTTTGAAATAAACAGCGGTTTTTCTAAAGATGAAAACTTAGAAAAACTTATAAAACTGTAAAAAATATGGAAGTCAAAAAATAATGATTTAAAATTGTCAAAAAAATTGATTGTACGCATTTAAAAATCATATGAAAAACTCTATTTATTCAATTCTTATAACCGGAATAATTTTATTGGTTGGATGTCAGGCTAAGAACGGAGATCCAGGTCCGGCAGGCTCAAACGGTGTCAATGGACAACAAGGGCCAAGAGGAGAACAAGGGCCACAAGGCACCCAAGGACCCGCTGGCACGACAGGCACACAAGGGCCGCAAGGACCGCAAGGTAACCCCGGAACTAACGGAACTAACGGAACCGACGGAACCAATGGAACTAACGGAACCAACGGAACCAATGGAACTAACGGAACCAACGGAAACGCCAATGTAAAAGTATTTTATTTTACAGTAGCTGGTACAGATTGGGTTGCTGTATCGCCAACTGCTACAGATACCACAGCATGGTCGGGTAGTTTAATCAATGCTGCCTTTACCCAAGGGGCTAAAGACAGTGCTATGGTACTTGTTTACAAGAAAGGATCTGACAATGTGAATTCTGCTCTGCCTATCAATGATGGTCTTTTGCAAGAGTCCTTCAGCTTACCTTCGGCTAACACCAATATTAACTTGTTGGCCAAAAAGCAGGACAATACCAACCTGGCAAGACCAGCAAATGCAAGCTATAGGGTAGTAATCGCATATCCTACGTTTGTAAGACAGAATCCAAATCTGAACTGGGGAAGCGAAAGAGCTGTTTTGGCTGCTATTGCCCTCCAGAAATAACATTTTTTCAGGATACAAAATTTAAACCCCAGCCTCTGGGGTTTTTTTGTGCCCTTTTAAATGCCTATGAAGCAAAAGCAATGGTGGCAATACTCAGGCTTTTAATTGGTTTAGAAATCAACAGCTTGGCACAAGCTTCCATAGTAGAACCTGTAGTTACCACATCATCAACCAAAAGAATATCCTTACCCATTAATTTGTCTTCATTTAAAGGAGAAACCCCGAAAACTTCGCTCACATTTAAAATTCTTTGAAGTCTTCCTTTTTTGGTTTGAGTTTCAGTGGCTTTGGTCCTAATCAGAACCTCATCACTACTCTCCGAATTTAATCCATCTGCGATTCCTTCTGCAAATTTCATTGCCTGGTTGTATCCTCTGACTTTTAGTTTTTTGGAATGCAAAGGAATAGGCAAAACCAAATCAAAATGGATATCAGATTGTGCGTTTTTGATTTCTGCAGAAAGCAATTTGCCAAGAACAACTCCAATTTCAGGCCTTTTATTGTACTTAAGGGCATGTAACAGTCGCTGGGTACTTCCTCCTTTTTCAAACTTTAAAAATGAAATACAATGCTTCAAAGGCAATAACCCTTCAAATTTTTGTTCCAACTGGCGATTATTTGAAAAGGGTTTGGTGATTAAAATTGGAAGACTTGACCGGCATTGGATGCAAATGGGTGTTTCAGATTCTGAAACGGATGCGTGACAACAAGCACAGTAGTTTGGATAGATTACCTCCAGGATGTCATTCAAAAAATCCACCATCAAATCATTTTTTCTCTTTCAAAGGGAAAAGTCCTGTCAAAATAAAGCCTGTAGGTCCCGTGCTTTTTAACCACCACGCCGCCTAGCCCTTCAATCAAATGAATCATTTTGGGGTTAAAATCTCCAATCCAGTTCATTTCTAAATCGCGGTACGCCGTTTTTATGACCACAGGTCGGCAAGCCACGATAAGGGCTCCTTCCAAACCTTTCCCCTGGAAATCAGGAACAACTCCAAATATTACCCCAAATATTTTATGGGTTCCTTTAATAAATCGGTGGTAAGCAAATTTAATTTTTCCTAAAACATCGAGCTTGCCATTGACATGTTTAAAAAACTGGTTAAGCTCTGGCAACATGAGAAAAAAACAAACAGGTCGCTCTCCATGAAAGCCAAACCAAAGCAATCTTTTGTCCATAACTGGCTTCAGTTTATTAAACAATGCCCGCACATGGGCTTCCTGCATTTGGGCTACTCCACTGTGCTTTGCCCATGCCTGATTGAAAATTTCAGTGAATGCCTTAATAAATATTTCAGGGTTTTTGGGGTCCCAGTGCTCAAAACGGTATAAAGGATCTTTTTTTATCCTCTCATATTTTTCCTGCAGTTTTTCTGTCAGTGGTGTCAAGACCTTCCGGTGAAATGTAAGCTGATTGTAAAACAGTTGCAGCCCATACGTTTCAAACAATAGCTTATAATAAGGGTGCGTATAAGGCATTCCATAATTAGGCTCCCGGTCAAATCCTTCCAGAAGTATTCCCCAGTTTTTGTCTCTATCCCCAAAATTAATGGAACCATCCATTGCTTCTACTTCATGTTGTTTTAACCAGTCTTCACAGGTTTGAAACAAAATATTGGCCGCATCCTGGCTATCAATACATTCAAAAAACCCGAAACCGCCTACTTTTGGTTTTCCAGGTTTAAACAGGCGTTTGTCAAAAAAAGCTGCAATTCTCCCAATGGTTTTTCCGGTATTATCCACCAAAATCCATCGGGCAGCCTCTCCAAAACGAAACTGTTTATTCTTTTTAGGGTCAAATACTTCCTCGATATCTGAATCCAACGGTCTGATCCAATATGAATTTCCCCTATATAGGTCAACAGGAAACAGAATAAATTTCTCTATGAGGGATGGGTTATTATTTACTTGATGTATTTGCATTTCAAAGCAGTTTCTATTTCGAGACTATTTTACAATATCAGACCTGTTTCCACGTTTGTAAACCCCAAGATTTTTAAATCCGGTAATTTTTTGTTTTGCCGCATCAATAGCCATTTTCCATGGGGTATTTGGCTGCCACTCAAGGTCAAAATGGAAAGAATAGGCGTGTGGTTTTCCGATGATGGGTATAGATTGAATCTTGGTTAGGTTGATTTCGAACGGGGTAAATGTTTCAAGAACCTGCTGAAGGGACCCTGGCTTGTCTTCAATCTGCAAAACAATGGAAGCCTTATTGGCACCTTCAACTTCTTTTTCCTTTGGTCCAATGATGAGAAATCTTGTGAAATTGAGCTTATGGGTTTGAATGTCAGAGGCATAAATTTCAAGTCCGAATTTTTCTGCCGCCCCTTTTGGTCCTATGGCAGCGGTTTTCATTAGCTTTTTTTCTGCAATTTCCTTGGCACTGGAAGCGGTATCTTTTTTTTCAACCGATGCCATCCGCTGAAACTGAGAAAGAAAATCTTCGCACTGCAGTAAAGCCATCGGATGACTAAAAACCGACTCAAATTCTTCGATTTTTTGTCCCGGAAGAGCCATCAAACAATGGTTTACACCAAGATATGTTTCGCCAACAATCTGAAATTCAGAGTTTTCCAGTAAAGTATAATTGGTGAGAATACTTCCGGCCAAAGTATTTTCGATCGCCACGACAATCCAATCGCATTCAGACTGCGACAGGGCATCAAATTCCTTTTTAAAGGAATCGCATTGAACTATTTCTATTTGCTGGCCTTCAAAATACTGATACGCCGCCAACCCATGAAAAGAGCCTCCAATGCCTTGAATGCCAATTCTGGTTCGTTTCAGTTCCAAAAACAGTCAGCGTTAATTATTTTTCCTTAACTGCGCCACCAATTTTATCCCTAAAAAAATTATCGTAAAAGTCCTCAAGTTGCTCAACTCCGATTCTTTTGGCCATAATTTTCTTGTTTTCATCCAAAATGTAGATAACCGGAGTACTGTAAATATCATAAATATTTTTAAAGTCGGTGGCCACATAGCTATCCCAAACATTGGTCCAGTTTAGTTTTTTTTCTCTGATGTATTTTTTCCAATCATCTGGTTTTCTATCTATACAAACTGCATAAACCCCGATTCCCCTCTTTTTATTTTTTTCATAAAACTCGTAAAGTTTTGGTGTCTCTTTTTGGCAATGGCCACAGTTTGGATCCCAAAAATAAAGAATGGTGGATTTTGATTTAAATCCATCCAAGGTAAACAACTTACCAGCCGAGTCTGTCAAAAACATATTTGGAGCTCTTTTTCCAATCAGGATCGGGTCCAAAATTTTGGCTCTATCCCTGATTTTATTCACAATCGAAGAGTCGACCCAGTATGCCTTTCCGTTGAGGTAATAGTTTTTTGCCATGTGAACAAAAACGGCATCCATGCCCATAATCTGGCTTTTCTCATAATTATTGGTTATCCACCAAACCAGATATTTGAAAACCTCTTTGCTTTTTGAAGCCAATCTCAAAATATGGTCGGCCTCTTTGTTAATGGAGTCAGGAATTTGAATGGTCATTTTGGTAATATATTGTTCTATCTTTCCATGAAAGATAGGCGTTCTAACCATTCTGTCATCTCCCAAATCAATATTGTCCAGGAAATGAGCTTTATAGTACCGGTACTGAAAAGTAGAATCTTTCCTGCCATTAGCCAATATCGGTGGTTCCGGAACTTCTGGCTCCTGAGCGGCTTTGAATAATTTTACAGATAACGATTTTGGGTTTTCAACAAATAGTTTTTCCCTGTACGCCTTTACCTCTTTGTCTATTGCCTCAAGATCTTTTTTAAGCATAGCAATTGAATCCGCATTTTTTGTCTTCCCGATTTTCGCTTTTATTGGTGCAGCATCTTTGGCTTTGGCAGACATGGTTCTTTGGTATCCATAGAAAAGTTGGTTTTCTACACCTTCCTTAATCTTCATTGTAGAAATGGCGTCACTGGTGTCAAATTCCATTACCTGAAATTGCTCACCAACCAAAAATTCTACATACCGGTTTTTAGGCAATACCAGGAGATAAACTCCTTCAGGCAACTCTTTTTTTCCACTAAACTGTATGTTTCCTTTGGCATCAAACTTTGCGGTATCTTTTGGAATATACTGATTGTCACCATAATAGTGGGCAATAATCGCAGTCGAGTCTTTATAGCCATTAACCTTAAAGCGAATGTTATGCCCATCCTTTTTGGGCGCCTGGGCAGATAAAAACAAAGGAAAAAATGAAAGGAAGGCAACGAAATAGTAAATGGAATTTAACATCGTATTGCTTTTTGCCTGGTATATACCTAAAATCATTTCTGTAATTTATTTCAAAATTTAGATTGCAAATATGCCAAAAAACATGCTCTAAGACGAATAAAAACCAAGCCCTTAATTGTTAAAGTTTACTAACAGACCAGAATCAAGTTATTATTAACCAACATCAAACAAAGAAATTGCGACCTTTGCACCCATGATAATAAAAGGAAAAGGATTGAATTTGATGGTTTGGCTTGCTTTTTTCCTGCTTCTTGTCTTCACCTATTCCTGCAAAGAAAAAAACGGAATACAAGAGGAATACAGGCAAATCGCAGAGGCAACATCAAAACTTAGCAATGGGGTTTTTTACATCATCGATACAGATTCCAGCCAAGTACTTTGGGAGGTGCAAAACTCAACAGGACAATTACTTAGCGGGAAGATTAGGCCCGAAAAAGGCAGTTTAATTCTGGAAAAAGAGAGATTGGTAGGTGGATTTATCGCATCTTCTTTCCAAAATATTTTCATTTTAAAAAACGAAATGAAATTAAACCCGACCAAAGAAAAAAAGAAACTCCTGGATAGTTTGCCAAAACTTCGCTCTGAAAAAGCCAAAATATTGAGATTAGATATAGAACAAAGCGGAAGACAAATTATGAACTCCGGATTCAGAGAAGGAATTAATCCGGGCATTGATACTTCGGCAACCCATATTCTGCAGGTTACCGTTTTGTTTGGTGATTCTATTAAAAACATTTCGCTTCCGGCCACCTTGATTAAAAAACCCAACAGAATTACCCTGAACGCAAAATCATCCATCAGTTATTCCGAATTTGGAATTCAAACAGGAAGATATGGGTCAGAATCATCCAGGGCATGGAATTCCTGGATTCCTTTGAAATTTCACCTGGTGTTTAAACCTTACGCACACAAAGCTGAATAGTCTGGCCCTGGGTTAAAATTTCTGCAAAAGTTAATATTCCTAAATTTACAATTTGACTTCATGTAAT
Organism: Cytophagaceae bacterium; assembly: GCA_027485575.1. Classification (GTDB taxonomy): domain Bacteria; phylum Bacteroidota; class Bacteroidia; order Cytophagales; family Flexibacteraceae; genus CAMDMI01. The sequence continues at coordinate 20,229 of JAIXQU010000059.1, read as the reverse complement.
TGATGAATAGAATGTATCTTTGGGGCTGATTCTGAACGACTCAACAAAAAAAATTGTCGCAAACACCACCGCTTGTTTCGCTTCATCCATTGAAGCGCCTTTTAAGACTGGCAATATGGCTGACGGTTTGCTTTTTTCTGATTTTTGGCTCCATTGCTTTGACTTTAAGAACCCAATGGGGGCAAACAACTGTTGTTCAATGGCTGGCAAATAAGGTTTCAGATAAACTTGGTTTTGAATGTCGGATTGGAGGATTTTATCTGGATTGGGTAGATTTTGCCCGAATTACTGATGTTGAGATAAAGGACCTGCAGGGCAAAACAATGATTAAGGTGGAGGCAATCAAGGTAAACCTCAAACTTGCCGGTCTGCTGGAACGAAATATTAATCTGGATCTGGTTGAGCTAAAAAAGGGTCTCGTTCAGGTTCGAATTGATAAAAAAACAGAAAAGATCAACATTAATGAGTTTATCAACAGAATTGTAGATTGGGTTGATGGTGGTGATACAACCCGGTCTTTAAATCCAAAAATATTCTCCATAGATAAAGCCAGGCTTGAAAACATGTCTTTTATTTATTGGGACGAAAGGAAAGAAAAGCTTCCAAATCAATTTGACTATTACCACTTTAAACTTGCCGGAATCAACGGAATGGTTGAAAATTTTTGGCAACGAAGAGACACCATTAGCCTAACCGCCAACAAATTACGTGGGGTTGATGCGGCTACAAACTTAAAGATACACGAATTGAATACCGATTACAGGTTCACCAAAAAGGACATGCTTTTTAGAAAACTGGCAGCCAAAATTGGTGATAGTTACTTTCGGGATAGTTTGGCTTTCAATTTTAATTCAGTCGACGATTTTTCAGATTTCAATCAAAAAGTAGAAATAACGGCCACGCTGGATAGTTCTGTAATTACCTCTCAGGACGTATCATTTTTTGCTCCCCAAATTAAAGATTGGTTTGAAACCTATACCCTTTCAGGAAGATTCAATGGCACGGTAGATAACTTCCGGCTCAATCGGTTCAAGCTTTTCACGGGGAAAAACACTTTTCTAGCCGGAAACTTAAATATGAAAGGACTCCCTGAAGTGGATGAAACTTTTGTGGATTTGAGGTTAAAACCCTCTTTTATTAATCCTGGCGACCTTGAATTTTATGCAGGAAGTGCTGCTGCCGATTACCTGGCCATGCTCGGTGTATTTGATGTTTCGGGCTCATTTACCGGGTTTTTTAAAAACTTTGTAACCAAAAGTGTTTTTCGGACAGATTTGGGAACATTGAATGCGGATATGCAAATGGAAATAAATGACGATTTGCAGGCATCTACCTACAATGGAAGAATAAGAACGGTTGATTTTGATTTTGGCAGGCTATTAAAGCAAACTAAATATCTTCAAAAAATAAGTTTAGATGGCACCTTTTCTGGTAAAGGATTTAATACCAATAAGATAAGCCTCGATTTAGATGCAAAAATCAACAGTCTTGGTTTGATGGGTTACAACTATCAAAAAATAGTTACCAAAGGCCATTTTCAAAAATTGAATTATTCCGGCAGTCTAAGTGTTAAAGACCCACATCTTATTTTTAACGGGAATGGAAATATCAATCTTTCAAAAGGAAAAGAGGTGGTAGATTTTGAGGCTGTCGTGGGAAGGGCTAATTTTAAACAGCTGAATCTAACGCCCGACCAACTTGATGTTTCTTCTGAAATATCTATGCACTTCAAAGGATTTGATTTTGATAATTTTCTTGGACATAGTTTTATCAAAAACCTAAGGGTATTGTATAAAGATGAAAGGCTTGATTTCAACGAATTGTCCATCGAATCCCACATCAGGGATAATGTCAAAACCTTTTCCTTAAAATCTCAGCTTGCAGAGGCAAAGATTGAAGGCAAATTTAAATACAATCAACTGATTGAAGACACCAAAAACCTTATCGACGAATACCGGCGGTTAATAACCAATGATGTAGAAATAAACAGTTCAAAATTTGCAAAAAAGCAACCCAAAGCTTTTTCCAAATACAATATAGATGCTGAAATTAATCTTCTGGATTTAAACCCTCTGCTTAATCTCCTTGACCTTCCTGTTTATATCTCTCCAAAAACCGAAATCACCGCCAAATTGGAATTTGGAAATACCGAGATGGCTTTGATCAATACCCATATCGATAGTTTACGAATAGGTGAAAAAGTAATAAGCCAAACTGACATTGATATTTCTTCCATAAAAACCCTGGATAAACCAGATGTGGTGGCTGAGGTGTATGTATTTTCAAAAAGTCAGTTTTGGAATGAGAATTTGGAGACAGAAAAAATGCTTTTCGATGCAGTTTGGGACAAAGGAAAAATCAAATTCAAAATTCTGGGAAATCAGAAAAACACCACCAACAGAGCAAATATTTTCGGGGGTGTTTCTTTTGAGCCACAAACAATCAGGATAAATCTGGAAAAAAGCTCACTTTCTCTGGTGGAACGGAACTGGCAGATTAATGAAGAAAATCAAATTCAAATTTCAGATTCCGGGACCATCAATTTTGATAACGTAGTTTTATCAAATGAGGACCAGATGTTGTCCGTCAAGGGATTTTTGACAGGAGAACCTGAGGATACGCTTTTTGTAAATGCCTCAAATTTTAGACTTTCTACCTTAAAGCCTGTAACCAAGGAAGATTTGAATGGCATTGTCAATGCAAGAATTTACATAAGCCACCTGAATGAATCACCCCTTTTTGAAGGTGAAATACATGCGGACAGCATTATCTACCGTGACTTTCTTGTAGGAAACTTTTCAGGCAAAGCCGATTGGAACCAAAGCCTAAAAAACCTGGAAATGTGGGGTGGTTTGGTCAGAAACGGACAAAAAGTTTTGGAGCTCAATGGCTTTTATACGCCTTCAGAAGCCTTGCCATTAAACGTTAAAACAAAAATTAACAACCTGAATATTAACTTTTTACAGGTTATTATTGGAAACTCCATTTCCAACTTAAAAGGACTTGCCTCCGGAGACCTAATTGTCAATGGTTCTTTCTCCAAACCCAATGTTATAGGGTCGTTGTTTGTCAAGGAAGGCCAGGTAAAAATTAACTATCTCAATACCACCTACTATTTCAACCATCAGGTGAATTTTTTACCCAATGAAATCAATGCCAATGGCGTACAACTTGGGGATGAATTTGGTCAATCGGGAACCTTAAGTAAGGCGGTTCTGAATCACAATTACTTTAGAGATTTTTATGTTAATCTAAGCGGTTATCTCAATCAGTTCCTGATTTTTAACATAAAGCAAAAACCTGAAGAATTATATTTTGGCACAGCAATTTGTACCGGTAATCTATCGATTTCAGGTTCCTTTGATGACATCAGCATTAAAGCAAATGCAAGAACCAATAAAGGCACTAAAATCTATATCCCGTTGGATGGAGAAACCAGTGAAGACCTTGGAGAATCCTTTATCACATTTTCCAATAGAGGAAAAAGAGCAAAAGTCAAAGATGACTCTGTAGGCAACGTCAGACTCACAGGCATAAAAATGGTATTTGACCTTGATGTAACTGAAGATGCATATGGAGAAATCATCTTTGATAAAAAAGCAGGTGACATAATCAGGGCCAATGGAATTGGTAAGATTAAAATGACCATCGACACACGAGGAGAATTTTCTCTGATTGGCCAATACATTATTAAACAAGGAGACTACCATTTCACAACCTATAACCTGGTTAACAAGGATTTTGAAATCAAACCTGGGAGTACAATCAGCTGGAATGGTCCTGTTCTAGAAGGAGTGATGGATATCCATGCGGAATACAATCTAAACGCTTCTCTTGCCCCACTGGCCTCGAGTGACCCTCAAATTCAGGAAAAACCAGAGGCCAAAAGAAGATACCCGGTAGTTGTAAGTATGCATCTGAGAGAGTTTCTCTTGAAACCAAGCATTACCCTTGGACTTGAAATAAAAGACTATCCCAAAAACTCAGATTTAAACTACTATGTCCAGGCTTTTCAAACTAGGGTAGCAACGGATGAACAGGAGCTAAACCGCCAGGTTTTTAGTTTAATGATTTTCAGGATGTTTGCTCCGATGGGCGATTTTGTTCAGGCCTCTAATATTTCGTATTCAAGTTTTAGTGACTTGGTTTCCAATCAATTAAGCTCCTGGCTAAGTAAATTTGACGAAAACCTTGAAGTGGCTGTTGATTTAAATGGCCTGAGCCAATCTGCCATAAGCAATTTTCAACTAAGGTTTTCATACTCCCTTTTGGAAGGAAAACTGAGACTGACCCGTGATGGTGGTTTTACAAACGCTCAGAATCAAGCCTCAGCACTCAGCATAGCCGGCGATTGGACCTTGGAATATTTGCTAACCGAAAATGGAACATGGCGTGTGAAAATGTTTCATAGGATTAACCAAAACCTGATTTTATCAGGTTTAAATAGCAATAACTCTACACAGGGAGGTTCTTTTCTTTTTACCCAGAGCTTCAATAAATTTTCAGAACTTTTTCCAAAAAGAAGGAAAAAAACGACACCCAAAAAGCCAAAAAAGGAACCAGATTCGGTTTTAAAATCAGCAGCTATTTTAGAGAATAAAGAAGGCCTGACAAAGTAAAAAACAAATCTACTTAGCTGCGAACTATCTGCAGAATAAGGTCTTTATAAATGGCTTCCATATCCCGGTCACCAGAATCTATCCCTTTTGCAAAACCATCGGCAAGCCGTAATTGGTGAATAATATGAAGAGTCTGCCGGGTGTTAAACCTGCTTTTGGCAATTTTATAATCTTTAAGCATAAAAGAAGATCGCAGACCAAGAAGTTTAGCCAATTGCTCATCTCCAGCATTTGGATTGGCATGAATTTGCAAAACCCTTACAAAAAAATTGAATAGAAGAGCCAGATTGGGAATAATGTTTGAGGCCTTCGGATTGGCCACAAAATATTGCGCTATTTGAATCGACTTCATTAAATTCCTGGAAGCCAATGCATTTTGAAACTCAAATGCATTAAACTCTTTGCTTATTCCTATTTTTTCATGAATGGTTTCTTTGCTTATTTCTGCCCCCGAAGGCAAACTGATTTTCAGCTTCTCTATTTCATTGGCAATTCTGCTTAAGTCATTTCCAATATGATCTGCCAATAATTGTATGGCTGAGGCACCTGCTGAAAATTTTTGTTCTTTGATAAATGCCGAAATCCATTCGTTTAGCTTGTAATCTGGAATTTTCTCAGAATTAACAAGGGTGGCCTTTTTATCCAGAATTTTTGGAAGCTCCTTCCTGCCATCCAGTTTTTTGTATTTATGGGCAAAAACCAGAATTGTACTTGGAACTGGATTTTGGGCATATTTTATCAATAATTCCTGCCCGTCCTGCCGGTTAATATCTGCCAATTCCTGGGCTTCTCTAACCACAACAATTTGCCTTTGGGCCATCATAGGAAATCTCCTTGCCTGGTTCATTACAGTGCCCATTGTGCTGTCTTTTCCATACATTATCAACTGGTTAAAACTTCTTTCTGAAGGCTCAAGGGCATTCTCTTCAATAAAGTTTACAATTTGATCAATGAAAAAAGGCTCTTCACCCTGAAGAAAATACAAAGGCCGGTAAACGCCTTTTTGCAATTCCTCTAAAACTGTATTTGGGGTGGTAGCCATGATGCAAAGTTGATGTTTTTTTCTAAGGAGCGCTTAATGCTGAAGGGCAAAATCTATTTTTTCCAAACTCTTTCCTTCCATACAATCGTTTCTGTAAACTTAAACTTCAGAAGGCAAATAAAATAAAATGGCCACCATGTCAACTGATATACAGGCAGAAACAAAATAAACTTCCATTTCCCCAATGTAGAAAGAAGAAAGGCCTCATAGACCATTTTTAACAAAAAAAGGATTTGAACAATCGTTGAGAAATTGGATTGGATTGTAAAAAAAGAGATAAAAAATAAAGGATAAAAAATAAGCTGGCCATAAAAAACCCATTGTTGGGACAAAGGCAATTGCATAAATCCAACCATCCACCGGACATGCTGGTTAAGCCAATCAGAAATGGTTTTTTCTGACTCAGAATACCCCAAAACGGATGTATCGAAATAATGTATTAGTCTGAACCCATTTGCTTTTGCATGCTTAAAAAGCTCAAAATCTTCTGTTAAAGAAAAGGGTAAATTTAAATATCCACCTGTTGATTCATAGGCTTTCCGGGTTATGGCCATATTGTTTCCCATGGCGGTGTAGGTAATATCCAACCGGCTGAGCCAGGCAAAAGTTCCTTGGGGAAGCAACCAATCTATCCCCTGAAGAATCGAAAAAATATTTTCGCCTCTTGTCGTGGTAGTTCCATTTACCATCCCAACCTCCGTTTCCAATAATTGCATCACCATTGAGCTTGCCCAACCTTTTCCCATTTCCATATCCGCATCACAAATTAAAAAAATATCAGCCTGGGCTTTCGAAGCCATAATGCCCAAGGCAAGAGCCTTGCCACGAACATCTCCATCACTATCAGGAACTTGTAAAACAAAAAAATTGGGATTCGGCTTACAGAACTGCGCCGCAATTTCAAAAGTATTGTCTTGAGAATGGTCGTCAGCCACAAAAACCTCCCAACGGCCCTGGTAATTCTGGTTCCTTAAAGACTCCAAACAGATACCAATACTTTCTTGCTCATTTCTGGCCGCAACAAAAATCGAAATCGAGGGTAAATTCGGTTCTTCAAGTATTTCCTTCATTTTTGTGCTTCAATTTTTAATTATCCTTAATGTCTTCCTGGATATTTCCTGCAAATGTAAGGTGGCTAACCAGACCTCTTCTATTTGTTTTTTTGGCTTATTTCATCCAGAGACTCCTGTTTATCTGTACTTATTGGGGTAATTTCTCAAAACAAAGCCTTCCGGATTGGTTTGAATTTTTCTGGCTATCCATTCGGTTTGATTCGTCAGCAATTTTTAGCATCAACCTCTTGTTCATTGTTCTGGTTTTGATTCCTTTTCCTAAGAACGGAGTTTACTATACTTTCATAAAATGGCTTTTTATTGTTGGAAACTGGCTTTTTTTGGTTTTAAATCTGGCTGATATTCCATTCTTCCTGTTTAACAGAAGACGGACAACTTTTGAGGTTTTAACCAATCTTTCTTCTGAAATTCAAGCACAGGCTGGCCAACTTTTATTCAACTTCTGGCCCTGGACCCTGTTTGGTTTCTTTCTGCTCTTTCTCCTTTTTACGTCTTTCACAAAGGTTCCACCGACCAAAAACACCAAATGGTATATCTCACTAACTTCCTTGCTTTTTTGGGTTGGGATTTCTGTTTTTCTAATAAGAAATTCATTGAAACTAAAACCTCTTTTACCGGGAGATGCTTTTACTTTAAGGCAATCAGAGGCCGGAAATGGTGTTCTAAATACCCCGTTTTTACTTTTTAAAACCAATGAAGAAAAGCGTTTGCCAGACCAGAAATGGCTCTCAGAGGCAGAAATGAAAAGTTTCCTTAAACCAGCAGGTTTTGGAACCAGCGGCCCACTTTCCGGATATAATGTGGTCATCATAATATTGGAAAGCTTTTCTACAGAATATACCGGACTGGAAGGAAACCAGATAAGTTATTCACCATTCCTGGATTCACTTGCCGGGGCAAGTCTTTATTTCCCTCACCATTCTTCAAGTGGTAAAACGTCAAGAGATGCCTTACCTTCCATTCTTATGGGCCTACCCTCCTGGATGAATGAATCATTTATGCATTCCCAGTATGTGTCTTCAAAAACAGACGGTCTGGGAAAAATACTGTTGTCTAAGGGATATAAAACAAGTTTTTACCATGGTGGAAAAAATGGAACTATGTCTTTTGACCTATCCAGCAGGCTATCGGGATTTGAGGAATATTTTGGTATGAGTCAGTATCCGACTCCGGAAAAGGATTTTGATAACCATTGGGGGATTTTTGATCAACCCTTTTTACAAAACCTTGTCCATGAACTTGACAAAAAAACCCAACCTTTTGCAGCAACTGTTTTTACATTAAGCTCACATCAGCCATACACGATACCCAATGCGCTACAAGGAAAATTTAAAAAAGGACCTTTGCCCATCCACGAATCCATTGCGTATGCAGATTATTCTTTAAAAGAGTTTTTTAAATCGGCCAAAAACCAACCTTGGTACAGCAAAACCTTGTTTGTAATTACCGCTGACCATACCCAGGAAAATTTTGAACCAGGATATAGATCCATTAAAGGACGAAATGATACGCCTTTACTTTTTTTCTGTCCTTCCCAAAATCTGGTTGCAGACACCAGTCAATATGTTTGCCATATTGATATCAGGCCTTCCATTTTGGACTTATTGGGTTTAAAAACAAAAAGCAATTACCTGTTGGGCGGATCGGTTTTTTCAAAAAAACAAGATTTTCCAATCGTTTTTCAGGACCAGAGTTATCATCTCTTACACCCTGATGGAACCCTATCGTGGATGGGCAATGACCCAAAACTAGATTGGTTCTGGAACCCGGAAGGAACAGCTGAAGAGCCTTCCAATCTCAGGAATCTTATGGTTGCAGAAATTCAATACTACAGGCAAGGATTACTTAAGAACAGCCTCGCTCAGCCTTAAAGGTCCTTTAATCCCTGTGCAAGCTTTCTATCATTGCTTAGCCGGGGCACCTTGTTTTGGCCGCCAAGTTTTCCCTGGCTTTTCATATAGTTTTGAAAGCTACCCGCCTTTAAAGAAGTTACCACCAATGTTGTAAGAATCCGGCCTTTGATTAAATCATCATAGTAAGAATTGAGCTTACAAAGACTTTCATCCAACCGCCTTTCAAAGGCTGGAAGGTTGGCTGGAGGTGTTGAAAATTCTATTAACCATTCATGGTGCGGAAGTCCTTCATCCGGGGTAACCTGTGGCGCAACAGTGAATTCTGAAATTGAAACTTCAGGATGGTAAAGTAAGGTTTCCTTCATCGCTTTTTCAACTTCTTCTCCTATCACATGCTCCCCGAAGGCTGAAATAAAATGCTTAATTCTACCCGTAACCACCAATCGATACGGGTTTTTACTCACAAACTTTACCGTGTCTCCAATGCTGTAACCCCACAACCCTGCATTACTGTTGATTATCAGTGCATAGTTTTTACCCAATTCAACCTGGCCAATGGTCAACCGGGTAGGATTTTGACTGTGATATTCTTCTGCCGGAACGAATTCATAAAAAATACCGGAATTCAGAAGCAAAAGAAGTCCTTCTGAATTTGGCAGATCCTGAAATGCGAAAAAACCCTCCGAGGCTGGAAACAACTCAATGCTATCAATCTTCTTTCCAATAGAATCAAAAAGCTTTTTCCTGTACGGCTCAAAATTGACACCTCCGTAAACAAAAAGGGAAAAATCCGGAAAAACGTCTTTAATCTCTTTTCCTGTTCTTTCCTGAATTTTATCAAAATACATTTGAACCCAAGGTGGAATCCCTGAAATGAGGCTCATTGGCTGATGGAGGGTTTCATCAATGATTTTGTCTAATTTTTGTTCCCAATCACCCATGCAATTGGTTTGATAACTCGGCATTTGGTTACTTCTCAAATAGCCAGGAACATGGTGATTGGCGATTCCGGAAAGCCTTCCAGTATGAATGCCGGCAGTTTTTTCCAACTCTGGAGAACCGGAAAGAAAAATTAATTTTTTATCCAGAAAAGAGGCCCTTCCACTATGATGCACGTAGTTCAACAGAGCATCACGTGCTCCGTTTATATGGTTTCCAATCGAATCTTTGCTTATGGGAATATATTTTGTTCCACTCGTTGTTCCACTGGTTTTTGCAAAATAGAGTGGCTTTCCCGGCCAAAGAATATTGGATTGACCCGCTTTAATTTCCTCAACATAACTCTTTAAACCTTCGTAATCCCGGATTGGAACTTGTTTTACAAAATCTGCGTGACTTCTTATGGATTCAAATCCATGGTCTTTACCAAACTTTGTGTTTTTGGCTTTTTCTATGATTGACTCAAAAACAGTTTCTTGTGCCTGACTGGCAAAACGCATCCAGGATTTTTGTTTAGACACCACATAGGCGGCAAATGGTTTGGCAAGAATTGAACGAAATCCCATGATCTGTTAATAAGAGGCAAATTTCATTTTTTAGTTCGGAAATATGTCCATTTTTTTTGGTGCCCCTGTTTAGGTATTGACTCCATTAATCCCAGGATTTAAAACCCAAAAAATACTTTGAATTTTTTTTTGATAAAAAGAAGTAAGGTTATACTTTTGCACTCCCTTTGAAAAAAGGAATGCGAAAGTAGCTCAGCTGGTAGAGCGCGACCTTGCCAAGGTCGAGGTCGCGGGTTCGAACCCCGTCTTTCGCTCAAGAGTAAATAGGCCGACCTAAAGTCGGCTTTTTTGTTCGGTCCTCTTGTTTTGGTCTAGGAACAAGATGCCGGGATGGTGGAATTGGTAGACACGCAGGACTTAAAATCCTGTGGCAGCAATGCCGTGCGGGTTCGATTCCCGCTCCTGGTACGAAAAATTGAGCCCTGAATTTCAGGGCTTTTTTTATGCCCATAAGTCCAGGCACATTAAGAAAAAACGGAAAATAAATTTCGGGTTCCTTTGAAAACGGTGTTTAATACAGATGCGCTGTTTTATATGGCAATTCTTCTTTTCCAAATTGCCTGAAGGAAACAAAATATTGAATTTGGGTACGGTTTTCTCTTTTTATTATCGCAATTGACCTTTTAAAATTCCTCGGTTCAACTAGATAAATTCTTGTTTCAAACATCGATTATCTCCTGCTTTTGCATCGATTCCTGATTAAAAAGGCAAAAAACAATTTGAGTTTTTGATTCGCTTATCCCAGTTTTTAATAGATATAAGTGCCAGATTATGAACTCTAACTAAAGATTTAGTATCTATTTTATTGTTTTTTAAAAATTAAATATTTTTGCACCGAAAAATTTTCACACTTCAGAATATGCTATCATTTTCATTAACAAGGGTTGCCAGCCTAAGAGGCATTGGAAAACCCTACAAATTTTTGGTAAAAAACGGATTTACTCCCACCACTGCTACTAAGTTAGCCAATGGCGACATCGAATTTTTAAGAGTTGATTATCTTGAAAAATTGAGTACGCTATTGAATTGTACTCCAAACGATTTTTTCGAATGGACTCCAAATTCAAGATCGGAAGACAAAGGAGACCATCCTCTTCATAGCTTAAAGAAATCTGAATTGGTGGATTTAACTTCTACTCTAAGAGGCCTTTCAATGGACAAAATAAAGGAATTAGAAGCTTTATTGTCTGAAGGCAAATAGGATTTAGATTGACCTTCAAACAAAAAAACCGTCTTAAAGACGGTTTTTTTGTTTTATAGCAATACATGTTTAAGCCAGAATTCTAACAGGATCTTCAAGGAGACCTTTTAAGGTTTGCAGGAATGCAGAACCCACAGCGCCATCAACTACACGGTGGTCACAGCTTAGCGTGACCTTCATTACGTTTGAAGCTTTGAACTGGCCATCCTTTACAATTACGGTTTCCTTAATGCCACCGACTGCAAGAATACATGCGTCTGGCGGATTGATTATGGCTGTAAACTCGTCAATACCAAACATTCCCAGATTGGAAATGGTGAATGTGCTACCCTCCCAATCGGATGGCTGCAATTGTTTGTTTTTTGCTCTTGCGCCCAGATCTTTCACCTCCGTCCCGATATCAGAAAGGGACTTTGTATCTGCAAAACGCAAAACCGGAACCAATAACCCTTCATCAACGGCAACGGCCACCCCAATATGGATATGGTGGTTGTAGCGGATTCTATCACCCAACCAGCTGGAATTTACTTTTGGATTTTTCCTTAATGATGCAGCCACTGCTTTGATAACCATATCATTAAAAGAAATTTTATTTCCGGTAAAATCAATGATACTTTTTCTTGCTTCCATTGCTTTGTCCATATTAATCTCCATTGTGAGATAAAAATGGGGAGCCGTGTAAAGACTTTCGGACAATCTTCTTGCGATTGTTTTTCGCATTTGAGAAAGAGGAACATCTTCAAAAGATTCCGAAAAGCTACCAGAGCCCACTGCCTTGGATGGTTTACTTGTTGAAGTTGCTGATGAAACTGCTTTCTCAGAAGGTGAATAGGTTTCAACATCCTTCTTTATAACTCTGCCGTTTTCTCCAGTTCCCAAAATTGCGGAAATATCAACCCCTTTTTCTTTGGCGATTTGTTTTGCCAGTGGAGAGGCTTTAACTCTGGAATCGGAAGAACTGACAACAACTGGAGCAGAGGCTGTATTTGCAACCTTTTGCTCAGAAACTGGTGCAGCTGCATGGGCTGGCGCAACCGATAGCAATGGTGTGTAATCCGTACCCGCATCTCCAACAATGGCAATTATCGCATCCACCTTAACTGCTTCTCCTTCGGCCAGACCTACATAAAGAAGTGTTCCGGTTTCATAACTTTCCAGTTCCATGGTGGCTTTGTCGGTTTCAACTTCAGCCAACAATTCGCCTGATTTTACCTTGTCTCCTACTTTTTTATGCCAGGCGACAATGGTTCCTTCAGTCATGGTATCGCTCATTTTTGGCATGCGAATAACGGCAGCAGGAATGTGGGTTGTCGCTACCGCAGCCACTGGTTTCGGAGCTTCAACTACCGGGGCTGGAATGGCAGCAGCAGCCTGACTTCCACCAGATTGGCCCGAAAATAAGGCGTCAAAATTTTCACCTTGTTTTCCAATAATGGCGATAACTGCATCAACAGGGACAGAATCTTTTTCTTTAACTCCTATAAAAAGTAGTGTTCCGGTTTCATAAGATTCCAGCTCCATGGTGGCCTTATCCGTTTCCACGTCAGCAAGAATATCTCCCGCTTTTACAGAATCCCCCACTTTTTTGTGCCATGCAGCGATTACACCTTCGGTCATGGTGTCGCTCATTTTGGGCATTTTTATGACTTCAGCCATTTAGATTACGCTTTGGAAAAGAATATTAAATTTCTTCAAATTTTGTTTTCGGACCGCGAAGGTAAGCAGAAAAGCTTTCTGTGAGAAAAAGGAGTAAAAAATGGCCCCACTTCTTTTTTTTTGATGCTAAGAAAAATGCCAGGATTGAACCGTTTTTGGCCCGCTAAATTCAATTTATCTTTGCATTTCCATATTTTGATTTCCAGATGAAATTCATTGTCGGTTTTATGTTTTATTCCTGTTCTTTTTCCCTCTGCTGGGCGCAATATGTGCCGGAGCCAAATCAGAAAAAGGATACAACAGTCTATGTTTCTTCGACCCAGAAAGGGTCGGATAAAAAAGAAAGGAAATCAGGATTTGATACAGAAAAATTGGTGCCGGGAGGAAATTTCGCTTTGAGTTTTGGCAATCCATATTACATAGACGTTTCACCTTCTTTGGGTTATATGGTAACAGATGGTTTGTTACTTGGCTTGGGGGCCTCATATATTGCCCAAGGAGGATCGACCAATAACTTTACCTATAGTTTTAATTATTATGGAGGCAGAGTATTGGCAAGGCAAAAGCTGTTTGAAAGCTTCTATGCCAACGCTGAGATTGATTTTTTGAATGTTCAGTATATTACCGGGATTGGAAATGAAACGTTAAGAAAATGGTTGTTTTCACCTTTGGTTGGTGCAAGTTATGTTATGCCATTTGGAAAACGTGGTGGTGTGCAGGCAACTTTATTGTATAACCTGAATTATCAACAGTTATATTCTCCTTTTCCGTCGGCTTTGGTTTGGAGGCTGGGGTTCTTTTTGTAAAGGAATTTAATGTTTTCTATGCTCCATTTTTCAGCATCTTATTTTTCTTTGGGAACAGATTGCGGCCAGGATGGAAGTGGAAATCCTTTTTTAAAGCCTGGCTTTTGCCTGCTTTAAAAAAGATTGGAACGTACAGCCTGAATTGTCCGCCCAAATTATTTCTAAAATGATATTTGAAATTCCCTTCTGTTGATTCATTTCAGAAGCTGCTAAAATAATTCAACGCTAAAAACCGGGCATAATCCCATATTTGCGGCTCATTTATAACTACATGTCTCAAAAAATTCGCTTTGCTGTGGTTGGCAGCGGGCACATAGGCAAACGCCATGCCGTAATGATTAGCCAGAATCCTGAATCTGAACTGGTTGCAATGGCGGATGTGAATCCTGCTTTGGCTTCAGAAATTCTGGAAAAATTTGATGTTCCTTTTTTTAACTCGATTGAGGAATTGCTGGCCTCGGGTTTGGAATTTGATGTAGTCAATATTTGCACGCCAAACAATTTCCATGCACCACAATCGATTGCGGCACTGGAAGCAGGAAAGCATGTCGTTGTAGAAAAGCCTATGGCCCTGACCAAGGCTGATTGCGAAGACGTGATTTACAAGTCTTTACAGGCTGGAAAACTGGTTTTTTGTGTAATGCAAAATCGCTATTCACCACCCTCTGTTTGGCTGAAAGATGTGCTGACTAACAAGCGATTGGGTGAAATTTACCATGTGCAGATTAACTGTTTTTGGAACAGGGACAACCGATATTATAAAGCTGGCGGTTGGAAGGGCAGCCAGGTGACAGATGGCGGAACTCTTTTTACGCAGTTCAGCCATTTTATTGACATTATGTTTTGGTTGTTTGGCGATATTTCCAACATCCAGGCCCGGTTTTATGACTTCAACCACAGGGATTTAACTGAGTTTGAGGATTCTGGCGTGGCGCAATTTGATTTTACCAAAGGTGGGACTGGTAGTTTGAATTTTTCTACTTCGGTGTATGACACCAATCTGGAGAGCTCAATGACCATCATCGGGGAAAAAGGTTCGATTAAAGTGGGTGGGCAATACATGAATGAGGTGGAATATTGCCACATCAAAGATTACACGATGCCGGAATTGCCGCCTAGCCTTCCGCCAAATGATTATGGGCACTATAAAGGTTCTGCGGCCAATCACCATTTTGTGATTGAAAATGTAGTTAATACCCTGAAAGGCAGAACAGTAGCCACAACAAATGCCCTTGAAGGATTAAAGGTCGTGGAAATAATAGAGAAAATTTATGCATTGAAAGCCGGGAAGTAGAAGGCATTTACTTCGATATTAAAAACTTCAGAATGCCTAAGGAAAGTTGTTTTTTCCCAAAAGGATATCCAAGGCTACGTTTTTCTTTAGGTTTTCCAGCGCTTCATAATTTGGCAAAATGGCCTAGTTAACTTTTTCCAAAGAGTTAATGGACCAGTTCATTATCGTTCTGGAAATTTCGATTTCTTCAACCCAACTGAATTCAACTTTCTTGTATATGAAAAGGATATAGGCAAGGTCTTTTGGCTCATTTCTACTGAGGGCAGAAATTTTGTTGAAGCGTTTCTGCCAATTGTCTAATCGATGGAAAAGTTCAAATTGTTTTTTCTCTCCAAAGGTATAAGCCACATCATTTATCCATTCCGGTTTTAAGTTTACCTCGTTTTCAATAATAAACCCGGAATCAATGCCAATAAGTTAAGATTTTTATGTGAACCTCATCCCTTCCATTCTCGAAAGGAAGAAGGGTGCAAGGCATTAACTTAACGACATTGAACCCGGAATAGTCATTAGGAAATCCATGTCTGCCGACAGGCAGGTATTCCGACGCTAAACTGCTTCAAATCAGAAACTTCGTCACCTTTTCTTCTGTATCCTTAGCGCTGCTATGAAATTCGAACTCTTCGCCCAAAACTTTACTTCATTTGCTCTCAGAAAAGCAACGATACCAAAACGATTTTATGACATTTTTTGTCTTTTATTTGCCTGATTGTCTGGCAGATAACTAATTCTTATGGCCAAAATCTAAAAGACCCTTTTATGATTGAATTTTACAAACGATTGCAGAATTCGCCTCCACAGGAAAAGCACATGAAACCCGAACCATGCCGACTGGGTGTATAATATTGCCCTTTTAGGTGGTTAAGGGCGGAGAAGAAGAAATTATTTCTACAAATAAAACACCATTTCGACCTTCTTTCCCTGGTCTTCAAATTTGAGGACATCCGAAAGGTTCTTCATAAGGAAAATACCTCTGCCATTGGGTTTGAGGATATTTTCTGTGCTTGTTGGGTCTGGCAAAGTATTGTAATCAAAGCCTGTACCTTCATCTTCAACCACAAAGCTAATTTCTGTTGGATTTGAGGCACAGGTAAGCCTCACAATCTTTTCTTTGTCGTTGGCATTTCCGTGTTGGATGGCATTGTTGACGGCTTCGGTAATGGCCACAAGAATATTGCCATACAAATCGTCAGAGATGTTGTACACATCACGGCTGTTGTCGATAAAACTTTCGACAATCTTAATGTTGTCTATAATAGAAGGAAACTCAATTGTTACTGGATTCATAGTCCATTGTCTTGTATCGATTCAAAATATTTATCGAAGGCTTCCTGATACATTTCTGTCAGTTTGGGGGTTCCTTGCTGTAGCTGCTCCTTTTGGGACTGGCTTTTGCGAAGCAATTCCTTGATTTCGGCCGGCAATGTAATTCTTTCTTGTGAATTTGGCTTTTCTGCTTCCCTTCTTTCGTCTTTTTCTCTTTCCATTAACGCTTTTTCACTTTCTAACAATCTGGTCAGGATTTGCTGCTGGCGCATAATGGTCTCGGGCGTGAGTTTTTTATTCAACAACTCTCTTTCTGTTTTCTCCATTTGGGCTTTCACATCACCCAAACCGCCTGATTTATCTTTTCCTTTTTGTAAAGACTTTTCCATTTCTGCCAGTGCCCTTCGCAAAGCGCCTTGTTTTTGAGCCATTTGCGCCAATTCTTTACTCATTTGGCTGCCAGGTTTTTTGCCATCCTTCATTTTGGCAATCTGGTCGTTTAGTTGCTTTTGCATCTGGCTCATTCCGCCAGGTTTGGGTTTTCCTTTTCCTGGTTTTTTGCAGGCTTTACCACCCGGTTTCTTTTGTGCATCCTGCTGCATTTGCTGCAAGGCGTCCTTCAGCATAACGGTCAGGTTGTTTATATTGGTCATCGCTTGCTGGCCTTTTGCAGATGCAATGTCCGGTCGGCGGGCTTTCACAAAATCCACGGATTCATCAATGGCATTGCCCATTGCGAAAAGCTCCTTCATTACAAAACTTTGAATTTGAGGTGCTCTTTTTGCCAAAGCCTTCAAACTGTCTTTAATGATTTCCGAATCATCTTTAATTTTGATCTGCTTTTGGGTAAGTGCCAGATATTTAGGGTCTAACTGGTTTACTTTTGCAACTTCTTTATATACTTCTTCCTGGTCAAAAGAGAGGTGAAGCAGGTTTTCAATGATGTATCGCAGGTCCCCAATGTCTTCCTGTTCGGCACCTCCGCCTTCCATTTCCATTTGGCTTTCCTTCATTTTCTGCGCCATTTTCTTCATCTTTTTGGCTGCACTTTTTTGCGGTTTACCTGCTTTCTGCGGCTTACCCGCTTTCATTTCTTCCGAACTTTGTTTCTGGTCTTCTTCTACTCCCTTTTCTTCTTCTTCCCCGGTTTCCAGATTGTTTTTATCCTCCAGGCTTTTGTTGATTTCTTTCATCTCCTTCACGTCCTCCTGAATCTGTTTGAACTTATCACTTAGTTCTTTTTGTTTTTCCTGGGCTTCCTGTTTTTGGGCATCCGTTTGTTTGTCGCCCTCCTTTTCATTCTTTTCGCCTTCTTTGTTTTGCTCCTCCGCTAGCTTATCCAGGTCCTTAATGGCTTTGTCAAGCTTCTCTTCAACTTTTAACTGCTTGAGCATTTCCATTGCCCTATCGAGTTCATTCTGGATAAATTCGTTTTTATCCTGCATCTTTTCAAATGCATCCTGAAGTTGGTCTTTGTTCTGGTTTTGTTGCTCCATCAATCGCTCCAGCTCTTTGAGCAGTTCTTTGGTTTTTGGGTCCAGAATTTCTTCAAGCATTTTGTTGATTTGCTCCTGTTTGTCCAGCATTTCCTGAGATTGGAGTTTGTTTTCCTCCTTGTTTTTCAGGGACTTATCTGCTTCTTTTTTCAGTTCTTCTATTTGTTTGAAAAGGTCTTTTTGCTTTTCAACATAGTTTTGAAGTTCCTTTTTGTCCTGCCAGTTGAGTTCCTTTTTACCCTTGAGGTCTTCCATCATTTTCTTGGAATTCTTTTCAAGGTTTTCGGTCTTCTTTACCAAATCTTCCAGGTTTTCCTCGTTCTTTTTATCGAGTCGGTCCACAGATTCTGCTACCACATTTTTGGAAGCATCTTTTACATCAAAAATCTGGGAGCTGGTTGCTTTTGGACCCGTAACACCATCATTATCCCAAATCTTAAAACTCAGAATAACAGCTTGTTGAGAAATGATAGCAGCTACCTTTCCTTCCGGGATGTACGCAAAATCCTGGTTCTTTTCTGACCTTGAAACTGAAACGGGCGCTTCGGCCAAAACCTTTTTTGTTTTTGGGTCCTGAATGATGGCCGACAATCTGGAAAAGCCATAATCGTCCGAAATCCGGCCAACAAAATATTGTTTTGAAAAGGAAATGGAATCCATAATGGCATTGGCCTGGATTCTTGGAAACTGGTCCTCAATTACTTCTATCTGATAATTCAGTTTTTGGTCTGGCTGGTTGAGGGCGTTTTTTGAATTGATTTGATAATCAGAGGCAGCAAGTATTTTTTTAGAATAATTGAACTTGCCTTCTGAAGCCACATTAAATGGCACCAAAGCATCGGCACCAAAACCTATTTTTAAGTCATTCAGATTTTCTGTTTCGAGATTCCACTCTACCAAACTGCCTTTGGCTATTTGCAGATTGCCTTCATTGTCAAGGGTTTCTGCGGTTCTTTTTGTATAGGAAGGAGGGGTAATTTTGATGGAAAGTTGTTGAATCTGACCTGGTGCCAACACCTCAATTTCGGTATTGGGTGATGAAATATTGCCGGAAAAAACAGAAACAGAATGTTTTCCAACATCCAGATTTTCAATGATTTGGGAGAATTGGCCCGATTTGCCCTTGGTCATTTTTACGGTACGGCTGCCAATTTTTACGAATAACTGTTCTGGCAAAGCAGGACCTGTTACCGAAGACTTGATTTCTAAGTTCTGTGTGGCAAGGATTCTGGAAGGAATCTGGGAAAGGTGAATATCAAAAGGTGCTGGTGGCAGGTATTGCTGGTTGACATGCACCAGGCGGTTGCTGCCTTCTTTTACAAAATCATAAAAAGCAAAAACAAGTACCAAACCTGTGAGAGCCAGCGGAATCAATTTGGTCCAAACCGATTTGGGAATGGAAACTGAAATCTGAGAAGGAATGTTAAATCTTGAAATGACATCCTGTTTTTGCGTCAAACTATAAGAAACCAAGGAGCCTGAGCCACCTTTGAGGCTTAAACCAAGCAATTGCAGGTAGTTGATGAGTTTGTCATCCAGATTTTTGACTCTGCCAGATACGGTTTGGGAAAGGACAGAATATTGATCTATGGACCTGGTATTCTGTAAGTTCCACCAGGGACGGGCTACCCAATACCAAAGGGCAGCCATCATGGTTACTGAATACGTGAGTAAAAAACCAAGTTTAAGGCCGGGGCTGAGGTAAAGAAAATACTCCAGCAGGGCCATAACCGGGAAAAACAAAAGCGTGGCAGAAAGTATGCCGACACCCAACTGGAGCGCAACCTGCAAAATTCGCTTTCTTTCAAAGCGACTGATATCCTCCAGAATTTTGTCTTTCTGCATTTGGGTAGTTGCCTGGTTTTTAAACGGTTTCTGAGAATATATTCACTGCTTCAACCCGCTTTATCTCGGGAAAAGCCTGTCGGATGGCATCTTCAACACCTGCTTTTAGGGTCATGCTGCTCATTCGGCAATCGCCGCAAGAACCTAGCAATTCAACTTTAACGACTTGGTCTTCAGTGATTTCCAATACTTTAATATTGCCACCATCTGCCATGAGATATGGGCGGATGTTGTCAATTGCTTTTTCTACACTTTCAATAGATATCATTGTTTGCTTTGATGGAGCGGGGCGAATTTAATGAATATTCGGATACCAAGTTTTATTAGAAAATAGTTCAAACCCATAAATTCAGAAATGGGTAGAATATTCTCTTTCATTGCCATACAAAAATAAGGCCAAGATGGGGGTAGGATTTTAGGAATTAGGAATCAGGTTAAAGGCAAAAGTTTTAACTCAAAAGTTAAAAATAGGAGTTAGGATTCAGGTTAAAGGTCAAAGTTTTAACTCAAAAATTAAAAATAGGAGTTAGGATTCAGGTTAAAGGTCAAAGTTTTAACTCAAAAATTAAAAAT
>JAIXQU010000085.1 GCA_027485575.1 Cytophagaceae bacterium | reverse complement strand
GCTTCAACCGCCGGTCCCAAAGAAAAGTATGCCATTGCGTTTAAGAATTGGCGTTCAAATCAAATATCACTCCATGCCCTGATTGACAAGCGGGAAAAGGAAAATGCAGAATTGGGATTTAAGCAATTCGTTTTTGATGAATTACAAAAAGCCGACATCAAAAAAGGAGAACAAGTCCAACTGGAAGCAGAAGCAGATTTGCTGCGCAATGCCGAAGGAATAAAACTAAAGCTAAACCAAACCATCGATATTTTGGAAGGCCAGACCGATGTTGTTTCGGCCCTTAAATCCGCTGCTTCCCAACTTGAGAAACTAGGTCTGTATTCGCCCACCCTTACTTTATTGTCTGAAAGGGCAAAAGGTGCTTTCCATGAAATTAAGGATATTTTGGAGGAAGTGAAAGACGTAGAAACGGGCATTCAACATAACCCTGAAAAACAGGCATCGGTTGAGGAACGCTTATCTCTGATTTATAATTTACAGAAAAAACATAGAAAGGAAACCGAGGAGGAACTTTTAGATTATGCCAATTCTCTTTCCTATGAACTTGAAAACTTTAATCAGCTTGACGATGAAATTGAAGTGCTGAAAAAAAATCAGGTAGAGTTTGACAAGGATTTGAAGTCCAATGGATTGATTTTGACTGAGGCAAGGAAAAAAGGTATACAATCTATTTCAGAAAAAATGCAATCTCTGCTGGCTGATATGGGTATGGCAAATGCGAGGTTTGAGATACAATTTTTGGAAATTCAGCCTCAGGCTTCGGGTTTTGATAAAGTTAGTTTTATGTTCTCGGCCAATCCGGGTCAAGCTTTGGCAGAATTAAAAAATGCTGCCTCAGGCGGAGAGTTTTCCAGGTTGATGTTGGCATTAAAATGCATGCTTGCCGGACGTCAGTCAATGCCCACCTTGATTTTTGATGAAATTGATACAGGAATTTCCGGGGAAGTAGCTCTCAAGGTTGGTAAAATCATTAAAGATCTGGCAACAAGACACCAGGTTTTTGCAATAACCCATTCAGCACAAATGGCAAGTCAGGCAAATTCCCATTGGTTTGTTTATAAATTGCAAAATGCAGAAAGTACCAAAACAGGAGTCAGGCTACTTCAGAATTCAGAAAGGCTGGAAGAAATTGCCAAAATGATATCTGGCAATAAAATCAGCGAGGCTGCCATGAAAGCAGCAAAAGAACTAATTGAATCATGAAAGTGGTTTAAAACCAAGGCATTATCCAGTCAAGGATAAACAACACCAAACCAAGTGTTAGAATACAGCTAAGAAAAAACAGGTTAAATATTCCAAAGATTTTCAATTCGGTAGCTTTAGAATATCCAAACCGAAGAATCAATTTTTTCTGAACCGAATGGGTTAAGTAAAGACTGGTGAGCAAACAGATAAGCAGAAGAGAAATCCTGATATTAGAGTTTGAAAATATCCCTTCAAGAAAGGGCAAGGTTTGGTTTCCCTGGGCATAAATTAGTTTTTCTAAAAAGGAAATGGCGCCAGAAAACAGGGCAGAAACAAAAAAAATGATTTCCAGGGAAATCAATACCGGATAAAGCCTGATTTCGATAATATCATTTCTTCGAATCTCTTTTTCCAATTCTTTTTCATAGTACCTAAGCTGAGATTCTTCATTATCCAGCAATGTAAATCCCTCGCTTTCTGCATCTTTTAATAGCTTTGCAATTTCATCTCTGGTTTGGATTACATCCAGCAAATGTCTGGCTTGCTTAAGTCTGCTTTTGTTTTCAATCCAGCGGATTAAGAAAGGAACAAGAAGACCCAATGCGGGCACAAGAATTGGAATATAGCTAGGAGTTGTCAAGAAAATGATATTTAAAATCGACCCAAAAATAACGCACTTTAATTTTTTAAATAGTTTTTATAATATGCTCCAAATTTGTAGCGAAAAATAAGGAAACCATTTTTCAATTTATGATGAAAACAAATGCAATCCGGCTGATCTGGATATGCCTTTTTACTTTTTTTATTTCAATTACCATTTGGACCTATGCAGTCTCCGTGGATTTGCTTGGTTTGTTCGGTGGTATTCCGGGAACTGAAAATCTGGCCAATCCAAAATCAGAGCTAGCCTCCGAAGTTTATACAAGCGATGGCGTTCTTTTAGGAAAATATTTTAAAGAAAATCGCTCTCCAACCCAGTTTAATGAGCTTTCGCCCAATTTGTTAAAAGCCCTTTTTGCCACAGAAGATGTGCGGTTTGAGCAACATAGCGGAATTGATATGAAAGGAACGCTCGCCATTCTCTGGTATATGATCCGTTTTGATAGACGTGGTTCAAGTACAATTACCCAACAGTTGGCAAAAAATCTGTTTTCCACCAGAAGTGAATTGTATGAAGGCAGCCTTTCTTCAATTCCCGGAATCCGGACAGTGATAATCAAAACCAAAGAATGGATAACAGCTGTCCGTTTGGAAAAAACGTATACAAAACAGGAAATCCTGACCATGTATCTCAATACGGTCAACTTTGGTTCAAATGCTTTTGGAATAAAGACAGCCGCAAGGACTTTTTTTAATACAACTCCGGAGAACCTCAACGTGGAACAAAGTGCCATTTTAGTTGGTGTTTTGAAGGCCCCGACTTTGTATTCCCCGATTTATAATCCCAAAAGGGCATTGATTCGAAGAAATACTGTTCTGGAGCAAATGGCGAAATATGATTATCTAACTGAGGCTGAGGCAGAATCTTTAAAAAATCGACCCATTGACATCGGGAAGTACAAAGTTGAGAATCATAACGAAGGTTTTGGGACATACTTCAGGGCTGAATTAAAAAAGGACTTGTTAAAGTTTTGTAAAGAAAGAGGTTATGATTTGTATGCCGATGGATTAAAAATATATACAACCATAGATTCACGAATGCAGATGTATGCTGAAATGGCGGTTGATAGCCACATGCGGTATCAGCAAGCTGTGTTCTTCAAATATTGGAAAGGAAGAAATCCCTGGGTTGATGAAAAAGGAGAAGAAATCAAAGACTTTATTAAAACAGCGGCAAAGCGAACTTCCCTTTTTCAGGCATATAAGGAGCAATACAATGGAAATGAGGACTCTGCAATTATTGCTTTTAAAAGACCCCTTAAAACATCCCTTTTTAGCTGGAATGGAGGAAAGGATACACTGATTAGTCCTTGGGATTCAATTGCTTATACAAAATATTTCCTCCATACCGGACTTATGAGTATGGACCCATTCAGTGGAAATATTAAGGCTTGGGTGGGAGGAATAAATTATAAATATTTTAAATACGACCATGTAAGGCAAGGCAAAAGACAGCCGGGGTCTTCCTTTAAACCCATTGTATATGCCACCGCTATGGACAATGGATTTACTCCCTGTACCGAAATGGTGGATGCGCCGACCACTTTTTATAACGAAGAAACCAACACCTACTGGACACCAAAAAACTCCGATGGGAAATATTCAGGTGAGAGAATGACTTTGAGAAAGGCAATGGCCCAGTCCATTAATTCTGTAGCCGCACAGGTGATGAAAAAGTTGGGGGCAGAGAGGGTTGTAGAATATGCCAAAAAACTTGGAATAGAAAGTCCCTTGGATCCGGTTCCAGCCCTTTGCCTTGGGTCAAGCGATGTTTCTGTTTTTGAGTTAGTCTCGGCCTACTCCACCTTCGTCGCTGGTGGCACCTGGACGAAACCCTATTATATTGTCAAAATCCAGGACAAAAATGGCAATCAGCTTGCCTCCTTTAATCCTGAAAAAAAGGAGGTAATTTCAGAAGAAACAGCATACATGATGGTTCATATGCTTATGGGAGCCACAAAAGAAAGGAATGGAACAGCACTTGGCCTCCACAGGCTTGGCAAAACTCTTGTTGGAAATGAGGTAGGGGGTAAAACAGGTACTACTTCAAATTATTCTGATGGTTGGTTTATTGGTATAACCAAGCAACTTGTAACCGGAATCTGGGTTGGTGGCGAGGATCGAAGTATACATTTTCGGTCTTTTCAACTTGGTCAGGGTTCTAAAATGGCATTGCCTATCTGGAGCTATTATATGGATAAAGTATATGCAGATACAAGGCTTGGGATAACCAAAGGCCCATTTAAAAAACCAGAAAATTTGTCTGTGGATTTAAGTTGTATGGGCCGGACTCCAGTGGGAGGAGCTGAAGATTCATCAGGCATTCAAAAAGTTAACGAATCCGGGCGAAACAATTTAGATGATTAAGGAAGCACTTATTATAGTGGATGTCCAGTTTGATTTTTTAGAGGGAGGTGCTCTCGAAGTTGCTGGCGCCAGCGATATAATTATTCCTGTTTTAGACCTTTCCAAAAAATTTCAAAACATTGTTTTAACCCAGGATTGGCACCCCACTGGTCATAAAAGTTTTGCATCCAGCCATAATGGGAAATTGCCTTTTCAAACCATAAACTGGAAAGGCAGGAAAGAAATTTTATGGCCTGACCATTGCATCCAAAATACCCATGGTGCAGAGATTCATCCAAAAATCTTAGATCTGAACTATTCCTTTCTGGTTCGGAAAGGGGAAGATTTGGAGGTGGATAGTTACTCCTGTTTTTTTGACAACCATAAAAAAAACAAAACGCAGCTCGACCAATGGCTAACCCAAAAAGAGATAAAGAAAATTACCATTTGTGGTCTTGCAACTGACTTTTGTGTAAAAAATTCGGTGGTTGATGCACTCAATTTGGGTTATGAGGTACGAGTGTTTTTAAAAGGAACCAAACCCGTTAATCAATCACCTGAGATGTTGGATTCACTGATGTTGGAACTCAAATCCAAAGGATGCACCATAGATATTTAATGGATATATATCGAATGGAAATTTTCAATACGGATTTTCCAGATACTTTTGTTCTTTGTTAGAGTTGATTAAAATTCAATCGGCTGGGAATTAGTCAGTATGCTTTGGTCTTTAAGAAAATATTGAATCGTTACCTGTTTTGGAAAATACAGTAAAAGAAATAAGTGTTGTTGTCCCTGTTTACAATGGAGAAAAAACAATAGCTGAATTATTTGAAAGGATAAAGAAAACCCTTGACTCAGAAGGGTATTCATTTGAGGTTATTTTTATAGAAGATTGTGGTAAAGACCAGAGTTGGAAAGAAATTGAAAGGCTTAAATCGTTGTATCCCAATGAAATAGTTGGAATTAAGCTGAGTCGGAATTTTGGCCAGCACAATGCTACTATTTGTGGATATCAACATGCAAGTGGCAATTTAATTGTCACCATTGACGATGATTTACAAATTTTCCCTGAGGATATTCCTGTTTTAATAAATAAGCACCGGGAGACAGGAGCTGAATTGGTCTATGGAAGCTACGGGGAAAAAAACCACGCAGCATTTAGAAATATGGGTAGCCTTGTCGTTAATAAAACACTGAACCTTGCCTTTGGAACAACAGGCAGTATAACTTCATTCAGGTTGATAACAAAGAACCTACGTGATAATATTGTAACCCATAAACAGAGTTTTGTATTTTTGGATGGCCTCTTTAACTGGCATACAAGTCATATTGCCAAGGTTTTGGTCAGGCATCAATCAAGAGCAGAGGGCCGGTCCGGCTATAATATCTGGAAGTTGATTCAACTCTCCAGTAACATGCTTTTTAACTTTACAACCTTGCCTTTAAAATCTCTCATTTACCTGGGGTTGTTGATTTCATTTTTAAGCTTTTCGGTCGGATTTTATTTTATTCTCAGGAAGGTTATTTTCGATGTTCCCGTTGGATTCACATCCATCATTGTTTCTATATTTTTCATGGGCGGAATTACCCTGTTGGTTTTGGGGGTAATAGGAGAATATATCGGAAGGCTATACACCCTCCAGAATGACAAACCTCAACACTCTATCAAGAAAATATTGTAATGAATGAATTTTCTTTTTCTGCCTCAGAGTCAAAGGCTTTCGACCTCAATATTTACAGATCTAAGATTTCTGAAATGGACCTTGACTTTTTTAAGAGTAAATTTCTTGAAGATTCTGTTGATGTGGTTGTTTCAAGAATTGACACACAACTGCAAAACAAACTATTCCCCCTTTTTCAAATTATTCCACATTCCTATCTGGCCGATACCCTGGTTTATTATTCTTGTATTTTGGACCAAAAAGTAAAGAGTGAATTGCCTCCCGGGTTGAGGATTGAAATTGCAGGTGAGGAAAAGAGGGGAGAATTGGAAAGCTTAATTTTAAGAATTTTCAAAGGATATCAAAACCATTACCATTCAAATCCTCTTTTTTTTTTTTTTTTTTTATCCAAAGGTTATCTCGAGTGGAATTTACCTTTTCTGATTGAAAAAGATAAAATTTGCCTGATAATTTATGACAATGAGGTGCCTTGTGCTTTTTTAACAGCCAAAATAGTTGAAAATGAGTCTTTTGCCGATATTATCTTAAATGGTGCTTTAAAAGAATACGAAGGACAGGGGAAATACTCTTTCCTCATCCGGGCCTTAAAAAACATTTTAATTGAAAGAAATATCCTTAAATTGATTGTTTCAACACAACTTACAAACCAAAGGGTGCAGCGGGTTTGGACAAAAGAAAACTTCGGACTCGAGCAATCCTTTTACACATTTCATCATTTTATTTCTCCAAATTCTCTTCAAAAATTAAATAGCAAATTCTGATGTCTTACTCCATTCCATTTAACAAACCATATCTAACCGGTAAAGAAGCACATTACTTATATCAGGCTGTTTTGTCTGGAAAAATCAGTGGTGATGGCATTTTTACCAAAAAGTGTCATCAGTTTTTTGAAAAGAATTTTGGTTTTAAAAAAGTGCTTCTCACCACCTCTTGTACAGATGCGTTGGAACTGGCGGCTCTTTTGTTAAATATTCAGCCAGGTGATGAGGTGATTCTGCCTTCCTATACTTTTGTTTCAACGGCCAATGCCTTTGCACTCAGAGGTGCAATGCTTCGATTTGTTGACAGTCGGCCAGACCATCCGGGGATGGATGAGGGAAAAATTGAAGAAGTGATTAATGAAAAAACAAAGGCCATAGTCCCGGTTCACTATGCCGGAGTTGCCACAGATATGGATATGGTAAATGATTTGGCTGCCAAATACAACCTTTCTGTAGTGGAGGATGCTGCCCAGGCAATTGATGCTTACTATTTTGGAAGAAATGGTAAAACCCCATTGGGTGCCTGTGGGGACATAGGTTGTTTTTCTTTTCATGAAACCAAAAATATAATGGCAGGTGAAGGGGGTATGATTTCCTTAAATCAGGAAAAATACCACGGCAGAGCAGAAATTCTAAGAGAAAAAGGAACCAACCGTTCTTCTTTTTTCAGAGGAGAAGTGGATAAATACAGCTGGGTAGATATTGGATCAAGTTTTTTACCAAGCGACATCATTGCTGCTTTTCTATATGCACAAATTGAAAATCTTGAAGATATTCAAACCAAAAGAAAGGCCATCTGGAACCGCTATAACAGCAACCTTGAATCTTTAGAAAAAGAAGGTCATTTCAAAAGGCCGTTTGTCCCTGAATTCTCCTCTCAAAATGGCCATATGTTTTACATTGTAACCAATAGTCTGGAGGAAAGAACCGCCTTGGTGGAGTTTCTTAAAAATAAGGGCATCTATTCGGTTTTTCATTATTTGAGTTTGCATTCTGCACCATATTTTATCGCCAACCACGATGGTCGTTCTTTGGATCAATCTGATCGATATACCGATTGCCTATTAAGATTACCACTATTCTATGAACTGGAACTCTCACAGGTAGATCAAATAACCGAAGTCATTTCGAATTTCTTTAAAGGTAAGTCTTAAGAAGAAAGTTGCTTTTCCAGGATTTGAATCCCCTCTTCAAAGGAGTGTGGTTGATAATCCAGTTGGTTTATTGCTTTTGAAATATCAAACCCTGTCCTTGGTGGTCTTTTAGCGGGTTGTGAAAAAGTAGCCGCAGATGCTTTGGTAATAAGTTTTTTGTCAAGTTTGAAATATTCTGCAGTGAGATTGGCCATTGCATAAGGTGTCAAAAAATCTTTCCCGGAAATATTGAAAATACCTGTTGCTCCTTTTTCTGCAATTAAAATGCAGCCTTGGGCCAGGTCTTCTGCAAGAGTTGGTGTTCTAAACTGGTCATCCACAACCTGAATAGTTTTTCCTTGTTCCAGGCTGGATTTTACCCAGAGAATGATGTTGGTTCGGCTGAGACCCGGAGAAATGCCATATACCAAAACGGTTCTGGCAATAGCCCATTTGCAGGTTGAAGACTGAACTATTTCTTCTGCATCCAATTTGCTTTGTCCATAAATACTTATCGGATTTGGAATTCCATCTTCACTGTAAGGTCCATCTTTTCCATCAAAAATAAAGTCAGTAGAAAGATGAATCAAATGACAATTGATTTGATTACAGGCATTTACTATATTCTGCGTGGCTACAACATTCATCATATGGCATTTCTCTGGATTTAGTTCACATTCATCCACATTGGTCATAGCCGCTGAGTGAATCACAACATCTGGCTGGAAATTTTCTAAAGAATGGATAACCTGTTCCTTTATGCTTATGTCGCAGGTTTCATATGTTGCATTCGAAGGCAGATTGAGAATACGGCAGTTGCCTTGTCCGGTTGCCAAAACAAAATGTTTGGTGGTTGATAATGCTGCTACCAGCTTCTGGCCTAAAAGCCCATTGGATCCAGTGATTAATATTTTCATACTACATACTCAAATAAAAAATTCTAAAAAGGCAGGCATCCTTCAAATACAAAAGGCCGCAAATTCCATGGGCTGCCAAAGCCGTAAAACAAATGACGCCTTTCCACGTAAATTCCTTCAAGCTCTGTTTTGGCATGAAATATCCAAAAGAGAGCAACACAAAAACATAATTTACAATGCAGGATTGCCACACAAAATTGGGCGATGTTTCGCCATTTGTATAATCCACAAAACAAAATGAAATAAAGTAGCCCAGTAAGACGAAAAGCAATGAAGCCAGAAAAAAGGTGTCCTTCAGAATAGACTTAAAGAAAAAGGCAATAACAAGCAGGCCGATAAAAAAGCCTTCGAATAGAACCCGGCCATGGTTTGGAAGAGTTCCAAATAAATAAAATGGCTGAAACTTAACTTCAAAACTAGCCGCAGTGGCAGTTGTAGAATGGAGATAAACGGACTGTCCAATAATGAAAAAAACCAATAATGTTGAAAGCTGGACAGTCCTTAACAAGGCCTGATTAAGGCCATTTTTGTAAAGAATGACAAATGGGAAAATGGGGGCAAAACAAAAAAGAAAACTAGGTTTGGTAAGACAAATGAGGATTCCTAAACCCAGAGAATAATTAAAGTACTTCCTCTCATCCGTTTTAATAAATCGCATCATGTTAAGAATTAAACCCAGACAAAAGGGGATGGAGCAATTCAGGGTTCCATTGTGAAAATAATTCATGCTCAGGGAGTTAACCATAAAGAATTTTGAAAAAAACGGAATTGGTATTACCACCTGAAGCGCCAGAACGGCAATAAAAAGAAGGATGGTGTATTCCATTTTAAAATACTCTTTCAAAATTTTAAGTGAAAGAACTATTTTAAAATACTGAGCAACTGAAAAAATAAGGAAGCCGGCAAATAGTTGCAAAGAATACTTCAGGCTAAAAAGTGACAGCACCTGAATTAATCCAAAAAATATTGGGTGGACAGGAAAATCGCCTTTTGCAATGGTTCGGTTTGAAATTCCAATATGAAGGAAAAGGTCTGGTTTATCGACTTTGAAATATAAAATGATTACTGCATAAAGGGCAAAACTTAGAACAGCAGAAATGACATGAATTGCCTTTGTCCCAGGTTTGTAAAAAAGCGTTTTTTCCAGGCTATTCATAACGGATTGTTTTTTGCGTTTTTAGAATTAGAATAAGATCGATAGTCTTTGAGGAGGCTTTGAAATAAAAATTCTCCAACAACCTGAGCGCCTTTTGGCGTAAGGTGTATATAGTCTTTTCCGGCCAAAGGAGGGTTTGTTCCGGCCCAGGCTAAAATTGAGTTTTCGCCTCCCATTACTTCAAAAAGGTCCCAATAGGCAGAATTGGTTTTTGCTGCTGCATTTCTCTGGGCATCTCTGATTTGGATGATATTGGGGTAGCTTCGCCACTGACCCTCCGTTTTTTTGGCTATATCTGAAACACCTACAACCAAAACTTGTATGCCAGGTTTGGCTCTTTTTATCGTTTTGATAACTTTAATCAGACTTGATTCATACCATCCAAAACCAGGAGATTCATATGGAACTACGTTTACTCCAAATTGAAGGATAACCATTTTAACATTTAGTTGTCTGATTTGGTCTTGTAGAAATGATGGACTGATTTTCAAAAGGTCGATTCCGGAGCTTCCCCTGAGAGGAATATTATCCACGGCAATTCCAAAATCACAGTCAAGGCAAACCGAATAGAGATCATTTCCTGAAGTGGAGCTGACTTCTACCTGGAATTCTTTTCTTTTTTGTGGAAACCTGAAGCCAACTAGTTTTAAACTGTCAGCAGCAGATAGTGACTTTTGAATCTTTTCAGGACCCGCATTTAAAACCTTAAATTCAATCTTTGATTGGGGGTTTCTAACAAGAAAAGTTGCCTTGTCAAAAAACGTAGCACGCTTGTATCCTGAATTTCTCATTCGGTATGAAAATGAATTTTTTATGGATTCATTTGGAAATGCAGAGTCTGCTTTTAATCTGAAAGTAGAATGTAAAACAGAATATTTATTGTGTCCGACGGGTATAGTTTTGCCATAAATCAGGTATCGGCTCATTGGCTTACTCGATTTTATTTCTACTGAAAATCGGGAAGGCTGTTCTTCATATAAAGGAATTAACCCGGGCCCGCAGCCTCCAAATTGCTGCTGTAATCGCTGCCGTAAATAACCGGTAATTCTATCTCCTTCAATTTGAGAATCTCCAAAATGTAAAATCCGGATAAGTTCCTTTTTGGACTTTAAACTATCTAGTTGATTGAAGAGGCTATAAAACAAAGTTGAATCGCCAGAGGGGTACTGGATTCCTGAGGCCGAATCAATATGAAATGAAACCTCAGGGAGTGACTGACCCTGGTTGGTGTCCGCAATGAATGCGGTTGAATCAAAGTCCTGTTCGCCTGTTGAATCGGAAGAGACCAGTTTTTCAGCCTCAATTTGAAGCGATTGTAAAGTTGAGCCAGCCATTTTATTTGGCAACTTTACCTCATCATTTTCAAAAAAGGTATCCCATCGAAAAACTTTTATTGGAAAACCTGCCATAGTAAAATCATCAGGAACTATCCATTCCAGTCCGGATAGCAAAAGCAAAACGGCAAATAAAAAGGAAAGGACCTGCGGTGGTTTCATTAAATTGTTTGCAAAAATAACAACAAGAATCTACCTCTTTTGAAAAATTGACTATATTAACCAGACATCATGCATTTTTGCAGGTGGAAAAATAATTTGGAATGAAGCAGGACCTGGCTAAAAAAGTGGATATCAAAAACAAGGCGGCAAGCTTTGAATTTGAATTGATGGATAAATATACTGCAGGTATTGTGCTTACAGGAACAGAAATTAAATCAATCCGGATGCAAAAAGTGAATGCTCAGGATAGTTTTTGTCAGTTTAAAGGTGATGAGCTTTATTTGATTAACTTAAACATATCACACTATGCACAAGGAACTTACAACAATCATCCAATAAAAAGAGAGAGAAAACTTCTTCTTAAAAAGGCTGAACTAAAAAAGCTCAGAAATAAATTGGAAGAAAAGGGTTTAACCATCGTGCTTACCCGGTTGTTTATTAATGATGCAGGCCTTTGCAAGGCAGAAATTTGCCTGGCAAAAGGTAAAAAGCTGCATGACAAAAGAGATTCGATCAAAGAAAGAGATCTTGAAAGAGAATTGAGAAGAGATGCTTAAAACTGTTTTTTCTGTTTTTTTCGTCTGGTTTTTACTTTTTAACCACTCGGCAGATGGCCAAACGCCCATAGAAGTCTGGAGAAATGCCAGTGATTTAGCAAAATCTCAGAAATGGGCAGAGGTTAAAGATTACATCCAGCCACATATTTTTCCGGCACCTGATGATACACTAAGTCCCTGGTTGATTCAATTGTATGCTTTAGCGAGTTTAAAAACGGGTGATGTTACTTCTGCCATAGTTTCCAGTGAACGAGTAAAAACCGAATATCCAAACTGGTCAGGAATTCAGGAAACCAACTTCCTCTTAGGCCAGATTGCGCTGCATCAAAGAAAAATTAGCAAAGCAGTTTTTTACTGGAAAGAGCTCCCCAATTCATTTGAAAACAGCATGTTGTCTACAATAGGGAGGTATAAGGTCAAGATTCCAAAGGATAGTATCAAAGTCATCGGAGCGAAAGAAGAATACGCCAGTTCTCTCATTATCAGACTTTTAAATCAGCAGATTGAGAATCAAATTAAGACAAAAAACTCAGGTACTTTAAAATTGGGCCTGGTTTTACCTTTTGAACTAAACCGAAAATCAAACCAAAACAGTGAATCTCCCTCCAATGAATTTTACAGGGGAATTTCTCTTGCTGCAGAAGTGATGACTGCCCTCGATTCTACCTTAGAAGTGTATTGTTTTGATTATGAAAATTCTGCCCAAAAAATGGAGCAGATACTCTCCAATAAGTCTCTGAAAGGATTAAATCTGTTAATCGGTCCGTTAAAATTTTCAATGCTCACCGCCACAGAAAAGTGGGCCAATGAAAATAAGGTTGTGGTAATTAACCCACTTTCAAGCCAGATTTTGAAAACAAATAGTGAGTTTTTATTTTCTCAGCAACCTTCATTTTCTACTATTTCTAAACAGGGTTTCGATTTTATTTCAAAAATATCACTTGGGCCAAAAGCCGGAATAATTTATGGGCCAGAAAAAAACGACTCTTTGCTTGCTCAATCCTACAAAGACTACTTAAAGAAAATGGGAAGAGAAGTTGTTTTGTGGAAGAAGGTAGGAAAAAATTCTGCGGCCAATCTAACCAAGTTTTTATTTGAAGCTGGTTTGGATTCGACCTCACATTTATTTGTTGCCAACAGCGAGTCACTTGTCAAACTTCAGTTGCTAGGAGCTTACTCATGGACAAGTGCAAAATATCCCATACTCATTTGCGGGAAATGGCTGGAAAGCCCCAATGCGGATTACGATGAATATGAAAAGCACCCTGTTTTTTTTATCGACCCAGATTTTCCAAAAATCGAACATCCACAATATAAAAACTGGGAAAGCAGCTACATATCCAAGTGGGGCAGCCCTCCAGGCTGGATTGCCTGGAAAGGATTTGATCTGGGGATTTCATTGGCAAAGCATTGGTATTCCGGAGGTTCAATTGATTTTTCTTCACTTCGTTCAGGTGTGGAATTAGAAAGTCAGCTTTTTGGAAAATATATTTTTACAAGAGAAGCTTCCGAAAATCAATTTGTACCAATATATAAGCTGGAAGAAAAATCAATAAAAATGGTGTGGCCGCTTTCAGTCAATTGATTTTTAGAGATTAGTAGAATATTATTTTTCAAATCCAATTTTTCACCCTTTTTCGTTCCATAATTCATTGTTTTTTTCATTTGCAGCCTTTTAACCTAAAAACTTAAAGTTCTCAATTTTATTATTTCAACTCCCGGAACCATTTTTGCACCATGATTGAGTTTTTAAAGGAAGCCCTGGATTTTTTTCTTCATTTGGATAAACATTTGAATGAGATTGTAAATGAGTACGGTACCCTTTCCTATGTAATTTTGTTTTTAATAGTTTTTGTTGAAACAGGACTTGTGGTTATGCCCTTATTACCAGGCGATTCTCTCCTTTTTGCAGTTGGAGCATTGGCAGCTTCGGCCGCAGAGGGACAAGGAATAAACATTGCCTTTGTGATGCCACTGCTGATAGTTGCGGCACTATTGGGTGATAATGTCAATTATTTTGTAGGCAAAACCTTTGGGGCCCAAATTGCTAAAAAAGAAAAAATCTTATTTTTCAAAAGAGAATACCTTACCAAGACAGAAGCCTTCTATGCCAAACACGGAGGGCAAACTGTTATCATGGCCCGTTTTATTCCAATTGTTCGAACCCTTGCCCCATTTGTGGCGGGCGCCGGAAGCATGAATTATGGGAAATACATATTTTTTTGTATCGTAGGTGCAATCGTCTGGGTTGTCGGAATTACTATGCTTGGGTATCTATTTGGAAATATCCCGATAATAAAGAACAATTTTGAGATTGTTGTCCTTGCAATTATAGGTTTTTCGGTCTTGCCAATTGTGCTTCAAATGTTTAGGAAGAAGTAAATCAGATTTATAATTTTTCAATTCCATTGTAGGGATTTCATTTATCATATCATTATTAAGGTTTCTATATTAATCAAATGAAAGTAGTAATCCTTGCTGGAGGACTTGGTACCAGACTCTCCGAAGAAACAGACATCAGGCCCAAACCCATGGTAGAAATTGGGGGGAAACCAATTCTGTGGCATATCATGAAAACCTATTCTTCTTTTGGTTTTAATGATTTTGTGGTTTGCCTTGGCTATAAAGGATTTTTTATCAAGGAATACTTTGCCAATTATTTTCTTCATCAGACAGATGTAACGATAGACCTGGCCAATAATGCCATGGAGTTTCATAAATCGTCATCAGAAAACTGGAAGATTTCATTAATTGACACGGGAAAAGACAGCATGACCGGTGGCCGGATAAAAAGAATCCAACCATTCATTGGAAATGAGCCTTTTATGTTGACTTATGGCGATGGAGTTTCTGATGTCGATATTTCAAAACTAGTCAGTTTTCATCAAAACCATGGGAAACTCCTTACAGTTACCTCCATCCAGCCAACAGGTAGATTTGGCGCATTAGAGTTTGATGAGAGTTCCCAAAAGGTATCTTCTTTTTATGAAAAGCCTAAGGGTGATGGAATTTGGATAAATGGTGGTTATTTTGTGTGCCAACCTGAAGTCTTCGACTATATCAAAAAGGGCGATTCTACCATTTGGGAACAGGAGCCTCTTCAAAATATAGCTTCTGATGGCCAGTTAATGGGATATAAGCACGAAGGTTTTTGGAGTCCGATGGATACATTAAAAGACAAACAAGACCTTAATGAATTGTGGAATTCTAACAAAGCCAAGTGGAAAATCTGGGACTAGGAATGGATCTTTTCGGAGGAATTTTTAAAGGAAAAAAAGTTCTTGTCATTGGAGATAGTGGCTTTAAAGGTTCATGGATGTGCATCTGGCTTAATGCTTTAGGAGCAGATGTTTATGGATATTCCTTACCTGTAAAAACTGAAAGAGATAATTTTGCGACTACTGGATTGGCGAAAAAGATCCACCATACGGATGGGGATATTCGTGATTTTACTTCAATGAAGGCCTTTTTTCAAAAGGTTAATCCAGATTTTGCTTTTCATTTGGCAGCACAACCCCTTGTCCTGCAGTCTTACAACGATCCGATTGAAACGTTTTCAACCAATGTAATGGGAACGGTTCATTTTTTTGAATGCGTTAAGGCGACTCCGGGAATAAAAGTTGCGGTAAATATCAGCAGCGATAAATGCTATGATAATAAAGAGTGGGTTTGGGGCTACAGAGAAAATGACCCGATGGGAGGAAAGGATCCTTATTCTGCCTCAAAAGGCTGTGCTGAATTGATTTTCAGTTCTTATCAACATTCTTTTTTCCAAAATTCAGAATGTGGAATAGCTTCTGGAAGAGCAGGTAATGTAATTGGAGGTGGAGATTGGGCAGAAAACAGAATAATCCCTGATGCTTTCAGAGCATTTATCGGAAAAGAAATCCTTTCAGTCAGAAACCCATTTGCCACCAGACCCTGGCAATTTGTTCTGGAACCAGTTTATGGTTACATGAAGCTTGCAGAAAAAATGTGGCAAAATCCTGGTCAGTTTACCGGGGGCTGGAATTTTGGGCCCCTGGACAACAACAATTATTCAGTAGGAGAATTGTTAGCCCGTGTACAGAACTATATACCTCAACTTAATATTCATTCCCCGGAATTAGATGGAAAACTCCATGAAGCCCATCTTCTTAAATTAGACATTTCAAAAGCTGTTGCCATGCTAAAATGGAGACCGCTTCTTAATTTTGAACAAACAGTGGATTTCACTGTTCAAGGTTATCTGGATGAAATCGAAAAGAAAAAAGATCTTTTTGAAGCCAGAATCAGACAAATCGAACACTATACAAGTTTTATACATTCTAACGTATCCAATTTTATTTCTGCATGATGGAACAACTTACCAAACCAGAGCAGATCAAAGCAGAAATTCACCAGCTGGTGAAGGAGTATTATGATCTGACACATGGTGCAAAAAAACATATTGCTGGTCAAGACTTTATACCCGTAAGCGGTAAGGTTTTTGATCATACCGAAATGCAAAATATTGTGGACTCTGCACTCGATGCATGGTTTACTACAGGACGTTTCAATTCTAAATTTGAAAGAGAACTCTCCAAATTTATAGGTGTAAAATTTGCACTAACCGTAAACTCGGGTTCATCAGCAAATCTGGTTGCAATTTCCGGACTTTGTGCCCCTGAATGGGGAGACAGGGCAATAAAACCCGGCGATGAAGTTATTACAGTAGCGGCATCGTTTCCAACAACCATCAATCCCTTACTAAGTTATGGTGCCGTTCCCGTTTTTGTAGATGTAGATGCTGAAACACATAATATTGATGTTCAATATCTTGAACAAGCCAGAAGCGAAAAAACCAAAGCAGTGGTTATTGCCCACTCATTGGGAAATCCTTTTGACCTTCGGACTGTAAAGGACTTCTGCGATAAATATGGCTATTGGCTTATGGAAGATTGCTGTGATGCGTTAGGAGCAACTTATGAAGGAAAGCATGTAGGAACTTT
The DNA here is from genome assembly GCA_027485575.1 of Cytophagaceae bacterium. Lineage (GTDB taxonomy): Bacteria > Bacteroidota > Bacteroidia > Cytophagales > Flexibacteraceae > CAMDMI01. The sequence continues at coordinate 22,852 of JAIXQU010000085.1, read as the reverse complement.
TGGTCACGTGGCTACTTTAAGTTTCTATCCTGCGCATCATATTACAATGGGTGAAGGTGGAGCTGTCTACACAAATGATGTAAAATTGAAAACAATCATGGAAAGCTACCGTGATTGGGGTCGGGATTGTTATTGTGAGCCAGGAAAGGACAATACCTGTAAAAAGAGATTTGAATGGCAGCTTGGTGATTTACCTTATGGTTATGACCACAAATACATTTATTCAAGATTGGGATTTAACTTGAAAATCACTGATATGCAAGCAGCTTTGGGTTTGGCACAATTGGCCAAACTGAAAGGTTTTATTGAGCATAGAAGGCACAATTACAGAAAGATAACGGAAGGCTTGAAAGATTTAAGTCACAAAATTCACCTTCCTGTACCTACTCCAAATTCTGAGCCTTCATGGTTTGGATATTTGATTACTCTTAAGCCGGAGGCAGGAATATCAAGAAAAGATTTCCTTGATAAACTTCAGGAAAACAAAATAGCCACCCGATTGCTATTTGCTGGAGACCTTAGAAAACAGCCTTATTTTCAGGATGTTCCGTACAGGACCATAGGAGATCTTCCCAATACAGCTGTTGTATTAAATGATAGTTTCTGGATAGGTGTTACACCGATGATAGACGATGCCATGATTGATTACATGGTTGATGTTTTTCATAAAATTTTAAAATAGATAATGGGATTAGGATTTCATTCCAACCAGATCATTTCAGAAGACATCGCTGACATTGTAGATTCAGATTTGAATTGGGAGAGTTTTAGAGATAAAACTGTTTTGGTTTCTGGTGCAAATGGTTTTTTGCCAGCCTATCTCGTTTATTCCATGTTATCAGCTTCTAGAGTTAAGAATTTAAATATCAGTGTAATAGCTCTTGTAAGAAATAAAGAAAAGGGGGAAAACAGATTTTTTGATTTTTTGTCCAATCCTAACTTTAATATTTTAGTTCAGGATGTCTGTGATCCCATATCGGTATCTGGGCCCGTTCATTACATAATTCATGCGGCCAGCCAGGCAAGCCCCAAATTTTATGGAATTGACCCTGTTGGAACCTTAAAGGCAAATGTGACAGGAACTTTAAATTTACTGCAGCTCGCCTCTGAAAAAAAAGTGGAGCGATTTTTATACTTCAGCTCAAGCGAAGTGTATGGGTCTTTGCCGCCAGATAAAATACCTACCAAAGAATCGGATTTCGGGTACATTGATCCAACCAATGTGAGGGCATGTTACGCCGAATCCAAAAGAATGGGTGAAACCATTTGTGTCAGTTGGATGCACCAGTTTAAAATACCTATTGTAATAGTCAGGCCTTTCCATACCTATGGTCCCGGCATGGATCTAAATGACGGTCGTGTTTATGCTGATTTTATAGCCAACATGGTAAATTCCACAGATATAACCATGAAAAGTGATGGTTCAGCCATTCGGGCTTTTTGTTATATTTCTGACGCTGCCAAAGCATTTTTTAAGGTTTTGTTAAATGGCGAAGCCGGACAAGCCTACAATGTTGGAAATGATGAATGTGAATCCAGTATCATCGATTTGGCAGAAAAGCTAATTACCTTGGAGCCGTCAAAAAATTTAAAGGTAAAAAGATTTGAAGAACAAGGTTCAAACTATATGAAAAGCTTGGTTTCCAGAAATGCACCAGACATTTCCAAAATTAAGAACCTGTATTGGTTTCCCACCGTTGATATTGAAAAGGGTTTTTCTCGTACCATAAAAAGTTACAAATGAATTTAAATTCCATAAAGACAAAGTTTGAAAACAAACAAATAGATAAGTGGACTTACATTGATGAAATGTATTCCCAACATGAAATTCTATTTGATTATTGTGATTTTATTAAAAACACCAATATTTCAAAAATCGAAATTATTGATGGTGATTTAATCATGACCTTTAGAGATTCCGGAGTTAAATTTATTTGTACAAGAAATGACAAGAGACTTGCACCTTTTGATACATTAAATTTCGGTCGATATGAGGCTGAAGAGCTTCAAATGCAAAAAAATCTCATAGACGCTGGATTTAATATTTTAGACATTGGCGGAAATTATGGTTGGTATGCCATTCATATGGCAAAGAGTTTTCCAGAATCTACAATTTACTCTTTTGAACCTATCCCTAATACATATAATCACTTACTTAAAAACCTATCTTTAAACGAGGTAAAAAATGTTCTTGCTCAGCCTTTTGGGCTTTCTGATTCAGAAGGAAGTTTTGTTTTTTATTATGATCCTTCACTTTCAGTAAATGCGAGTTTGAAAAATCTTACCGATAAGGAAACTGTAGAAGGAGTTAATTGTAAAGTAAGTACTTTGGATATTTGGTCTGCTGATAAAAAGAAAATAGATTTTATCAAATGCGATGTAGAAGGTGCTGAATTGCTTGTTTTTAAAGGGGCAATTGAAACCATAAAAAGGGATAAACCCATTGTGTTTTCAGAAATGCTCCGAAAATGGACATCAAAGTTTAACTATCATCCAAATGACATAATCAATCACTTTAAATCGCTTGATTATCAGGCTTTTAGTCTTGATGGAGAACATTTGAAACCATTTGATTTGGTCACAGAAGAAACTACTGAAACCAACTATTTCTTTTTGCACCAGGAGGCACATCAAGATAAAATAAAGAAATTTAGTCAAAATTGATATGAGTGTCTCTTCGGTTTCTTTAAGCAGGTTAATAAGAGAAACAACGTTACAATTGGTGTTTGAAGCCAAGGCCTCGCACATCGGAGGAGCGTTATCCATGGTGGATATCCTTGCTGTTTTATATGAAGAGGTTTTACAAATTGACCCAAGGCAGCCCCAATCTCCGGAAAGAGACAGATTTTTACTTTCAAAGGGTCATGCTTGCACCAGCCTGTATTCTACTCTTGCGATTAAAGGGTTTTTTGATTTAAACGAATTGAAAACCTATTCCGCAAATGGGTCGAGGTTGTTGTCTCATACCAGTCACAAAGTTCCGGGAATAGAGTTATCTACCGGAAGCCTGGGTCATGCATTGTCTGTTAGTTGTGGCCTTGCCCTGGCAGCAAAAAGGAAACGAAAAGCATTTCACACTTTCTGTCTGGTAAGTGACGGTGAATTAAACGAAGGCTCTAATTGGGAAGGAATTCTTTTCGCACCCCACCATAAATTGAATAACCTGACTTTAATAGTTGATTTCAATAAAATTCAAAGTTTTGGGACAGTAGAAGAGGTTTTAAACCTCGATCCCTTAACTTCAAAATTTGAAGCCTTTGGGTGGAATGTTGTTGATATAGATGGACATAACCATGAAGAAATTTATTTGGCTTTGGTAAAGGCAAAAAGTTCTGCCGACAAACCAACAGTTATTGTTGCCAATACAGTTAAAGGCAAAGGCGTTTCTTTTATGGAAAATCGACTGCTTTGGCACTATAAATCTCCAAGTCAGGATGAATATAATTTAGCTTTAAAAGAAATTAAAGGATGAGAACCGCATTCATTAATCAATTAATAATTGAGGCAAGGCAAAATCCTAAAATCTTTCTCATCGTGGGGGATTTGGGTTTTTCTGTGGTTGAACCTTTTGCTGAGGAATTTCCGGATAGATTTCTAAATGCAGGAATTGCAGAACAGAATATGACTGGAATCGCTGCAGGTCTCGCAATGGAAGGGTATACTGTTTTTACTTATTCCATTGCAAATTTTCCTACATTGAGGTGTATGGAGCAAATTCGATATGATGTTTGTTACCACAATCTCGATGTAAAAATTGTGGCAGTAGGTGCTGGATATGCCTATGCTTCTCTTGGCCCTTCACACCACGCAACTGAGGATATAGGAATGCTAAGAACGTTGCCGAATTTAACAATTGTTTCTCCTGCAGATCCCGTTGAGGCAAGGAAATTAACAACTGAGCTTTGTAATATTCCCGGACCCGCCTACATAAGATTAGGTAAGGCTGGAGAACCCCAAATTCATAATGATGAAGCGGACATTCAAAGAGGCATTCCTGTAAAGGTCCTGGATGGAAAAGGAACTGCCGTTTTTTCCACAGGTTCAATTGTGAAATATGCGTTGGATTACATTGCTGCAAACAAAAAGGATTGGGCTTTATATAGTTTTCCATACCTTAAGCCACTGCATAATGAAAGCCTTATTGAAGTTTTTAATCAGTTTGAAAATTTCATTACCATTGAAGAACACCAACTTAATGCTGGATTTGGTTCTCTTATTTTGGAAAAAGCCAATGACCTTTTTCAAGCCGGAAAAATTCAAAAATTTCCAGGAATAAAAAGAATTGGTATTGAAGACGAGTTTATTTCTGTTGCGGGTACCCAGGATTATATTAGAGAAAAAGCGGGTTTATTATTGAGTAAAGTCCCTTAAAATTTATGAGTACTCAAAAATTGATAAGCGTAGTTACACCTTGTTACAATGAAGAATTAAATGTCAATTTAATATATTCAAAGGTTAAGGAAGTTTTTCAAAACCTTCCGCAATATAGATATGAGCATATTTTTATTGACAATTGCTCCAAGGATAACACTGTTTCAATTCTTAAGGAAATCTGTAAAAGTGATGTCAATGTGAAGTTGATTGTGAATACGAGAAACTTTGGTTGGATGCGGTCGCCATATTATGCACTCTTACAATCCGGTGGAGATGCTACTATTTTAATAGTGGCGGATTTGCAGGATCCTCCGGAAATGATTTTTAGATTTTTAGAGAAATGGGAGGAAGGATTTAAAGTTGTGATTGGTGTTAAAGCACAGGCGGAAGAATCCAGACTGATGTTTTTAATCCGGTCAACTTATTACAACCTGATAAACAAACTATCTGATACTGAGTTGATTAAAAACTATACTGGGTATGGTTTGTATGATAAAGTTATAATAGATATTCTAAGAACATTAGACGATCCATATCCTTATTTCAGAGGACTTATTTCAGATATTGGATATGAGGTGTTTAAAATACCATATACACAGCCTACAAGAAAAAGGGGTATCTCAACTTCGAACTTTTACGCCTTATATGATGTTGGAATATTAGGGATTACCAATCATTCGAAAATGCCCTTAAGATTGGCTACCTTTATCGGCTTTGTTATGTCTCTTTGCAGTTTGGGCATTGCTTTTATTTATTTTATTTATAAGCTTGTAAGATGGGATTGGTTTAGCGCCGGTCAGGCACCTCTTGTAATTGGATTGTTCTTTTTTTCCTCAGTCCAGCTTTTTTTTATTGGTATAGTTGGAGAATATATTGGTTCGATTCATACACAAGTTTTAAAAAGACCTTTGGTCATTGAAAAGGAAAGAATAAACTTTTAATAGTTCTTGAAAGATTTTTTACCACCTCAAAAGCTTTTGTTTTGGTTTATTGGGGCTCTTTTTTCGGTTAGTATCATTCCTTTTTTATGGTTGGCATTTTATAATCATCCCTCGGCAGATGATTATATATGTACAATTCCAGCGATGAAATGGGGGCCAATTACATCCACAATTGGCTGGTATTACAGTTGGAGCAGTAGATATACCGCTGCTTTTCTTTTGTCTATAAATCCGTTGGTTTACAGGTGGTTGCTTGGCTATCAACTTAATACCTGGTTGCTTTTGTTTTTATTAGGTACTGGTTTTTTTTATTGGTTTAAGACAGCCGCCTTGCTTCCTTTAAGGAATGTATGGGTGGTTTGCTTAATGGCGCTTTCAGTCTATGTCTGTTCTGTTCCTTCGGTTGTGGAGGCCTTTTATTATTTTGGAGGAGCCATTTGTTATCAACCAGCCAATGCCATGTTGTTGGTTTTAATTAGTTGGTGGATCAATAAAATTCCATTTGCCCGATGGAGTAATCTTTCGGTGGTTTCTTTCTTTCAGATTTTAGCTCAAGGTTTTCTGCTTTTCCTCATTGCCGGGAGCAACGAAATGGCCATGATGTTTGGTTTAGCAATCACAGGAAGTGTTTGGCTTTACTTACTTGTTAAAGATAGAACGCCACATTTTGGCATGAGTTTGCTTTTGTTTGCTTCCACATTTTCTACAGGTTTGGTACTTTTCTCACCAGCCACAAAATATAGGATGCAGGCCAGCAGCAGTTTAAAAAGAACCTATAGTGAAGTTATCAACAATTCTTTTTCAGGATATTTAGATAGCCTGGTCGATTGGCTCTCTAACCCAGGTTTTTTTCTTTTATTGATCTTTGTTTGGTGGCTCCCCGTTTCAAAAAAAGTACCATTATTGGAAAGGCCGTATTTGATAGCCTTAAGCTTGATTTCCCTGTTTTTGTCTTTTTTTTGCTTTGTACCCTCTTTTTTAGGTGAAGGGATGATTCAAGGAAGAACGGCCAATGCCCTGATTTTTAATTTTTTGATATTGTATATGGTCAATGTCGCTTTTTGGAAACAATATTTGGAAAATCAGAATTTTAATCCATTTCCGGCTTTTGGGAAAAAACTATTTTTTCCCTTATTGATTTTGATGGCTACCAGTTTATTCTTCTCCAATAATTTTGTTCAAGCTTTCAATGATTTGAAATCCGGAGATGCCCGTGAGTTTGATTTAGAAAGAAAAATGAGGGCTGAATTGGTTGAAAATAATCCCGGAGATAGCATTTGGGTTAAACCGCTTGAGCATAAACCCAAAACTATTTTCTTCGGTGACATTGGCATTTATCCTCAACCCTGGTACGATAATTTTTATGCCCAATACCATGGTAAAAAGTATATCCATTTATTACCTAAACCCTGACGATCAGGATTCCTAAAAAAGCCAGGCTTTTATTCCCATTCAATGGTTGCTGGTGGTTTGGAGCTAATGTCATAAACAACCCGGTTTATTCCTTTTACGTTATTTATAATCTGGTTAGAAACCTCAGCCAGGAATGAATGAGGCAAATCAACCCAATCTGCAGTCATACCATCAAGGCTGCTTACTGCCCTTAAACAAACCACTTGTTCATAGGTTCTTTCATCTCCCATTACTCCAACACTTTGTATTGGAAGTAAAATCACCCCGGCCTGCCAGACCTTATCGTAAAACCCATGTTCTTTTAGAAGATTGATAAAAATAGAGTCTGCTTCCTGAAGCAATTGAACCTTTTGAGGAGTGATATCCCCAAGAATCCGAATGGCCAATCCAGGTCCTGGAAAAGGATGGCGGTTCAATATTTTTGGTTCTAATCCAAGGGCCGCACCAACTCTTCTTACCTCATCCTTAAACAGGCTTCTGAGTGGCTCCACAATTTTTAATTTCATAAAATCAGGTAGTCCACCAACATTATGATGAGATTTTATGGTTACAGAAGGGCCATTGACGGATACTGATTCAATTACATCCGGATAAATAGTTCCCTGGCCTAAGAACTGGGCATTTGGAATTTTATGAGATTCTTCTTCAAAAACTTCAATAAAAATTCTTCCGATTGTCTTTCTCTTTTTTTCAGGATCTGAAATCCCATCAAGCCCGGCATAAAATCTTGCTGATGAATCAACGCCTTTAACCTGCAAACCCATATTGCGGTAGGAATGCAAAACTTCTTTATACTCATTTTTCCTTAAAAGCCCATTGTCCACAAAAATGCAAAAGAGTTGATTACCAATCGCTTCATGAAGAAGTAAGGCTGCAACAGAAGAATCAACTCCACCGGAAAGCCCCAGGATTACATTTCCGTCTCCAACTGTGTTTTTTATTTCATTGATGGTTTCTGAAATGAAGTTTCCCGCTGTCCAAACGGGTTCTATTTTACAGATTTCAAAAAGAAAATTCCGTAGCAAGTCCATGCCGCAATCAGAGTGGATAACTTCGGGGTGAAATTGAACGCCGAAAATGGGTTTGTTTTTATGGGCAAATCCTGCCACAGGTATAGAGTCTGTTGTGGCTATTATTTCAAAACCATCCGGAATTTTACTGATGGTGTCACTATGAGACATCCAAACCTGACTCTGGTCTTTCAAACCATCCATTAATACACTGCCGGTTTCAATATGGATTTTGGCTCTGCCATATTCCCGTACATTGCTTGGAGATACTGTTCCACCAAAATTTTGGGCTAGCCATTGGGCACCATAGCAAATTCCCAATACCGGAATTTCCCTATCCAACCAGTCAAGGTCTGGACCAATGGGATTTTCTTCCCTCACAGAACGGGGACTTCCGGAAAAAATTACACCTTTAATATTCTGGAAAGAGAGCGATTTACTATGGTAAGGAACAATCTCGCAATAAACCTCCAACTCTCTGATTCTGCGGGCAATTAGTTGGGTATATTGAGAACCGAAATCGAGGATAATAACCTTGTCTTGCATGGGCCAAAGGTATAATAGTCTTTCATTTTGGCAAGATTCAATATCCATGTAATTTAATTAATAATAATTTAATAAATTGCGCTCCGAATTGTAGCAGTTTTGGATTCTCAGATCATGCTGTCCGAAAAAAAAGCACGTTCTAAAATCTAATCCTTATTAATTTTATGTACCATATCCATACCAAAATGAATTCTTTTGACTCTGGCACATACAACTTTATTCTAAGTCAGGACTTTAGTGCCCACACAAAGAATAATCCAGAGACAGCGTCCCGCATGCTCAGAAGAATTGCCGACCAATCCTTTGATCTTTTGTCCCAAATCCAAAAACTGGATAAGCTGGATAAGTTAGGTCATTTAAGTTCAAAAGAACAGAATGAACTTCTCGGTTTAACCAGACTTGTGGGTATTATGGTTCATATCCTTGAGCAGTACCAATACCAAGATTCTGAAATGATGGATGCCCTGCTTAGCAGATTTCACAAATTAGACAGTTTAAAAAAGAACGAGGCTGCTTAAGATTTTCTTAAGCCCAGACAGTCATTCCTTCGGTGCAGTTTGTGCAGATGTCAATTTCCTTTCGGGATTTTAGAATGGACTTTCTAAATTTTTTGTACTCTTCCCCCTTCCAAACTTCGCTAAAAGAAGTGGACTGCGAATTGCCTAAAGTGTGACTTGCATCTTTGTCAAAGCAACAAGGCACTATTTTTCCATCCCAGGTTATTACACAGGATTGCCACATTTGCCAGCATTGGTTTAATAATGGGTTTTTTATGGAAAACTTTCCACTGGTTAGCTTTTTATATCTGCTGTATTTTTCCTGGTTAGGAATTAAATCTGACCCATTTTCGAAATCATAAATCTGGGCGGTTTTTAGTTTTACTTCATCTACACCAAGTTCTTCAGCAAGCTTGTAAACATCTTCAATCTGATGTTCATTTTGCCTTACAACAAGAAATTGAAATATTATATGCGGTGTTTCAGACTTTAGTTCTTCCTTCCACCGCACAAGGTTTTTAGTCCCTTCAATCACTTTTTCAAGGCTTCCTCCCAATCGGTAGCTTTCATAGGTTTCCTGGCTGGTTCCATCGATAGATATAATGATCCGATGAAGTCCAGATAATATGGTCTTCCTGGCTATATCATCCTTTAAATAATGTGCATTTGTAGAGGTTGAGGTATATATTTTTCTATCAGAAGCCAGCTTAACCATGTCCAGGAAGGAGGGATTCAAATAAGGCTCTCCTTGAAAGTAAAAAGTTAAATAGGAAAGAGTAGGCTTCAATTCATCACTTATTTTTAAGAACAGGCCACTTTCCAGCATTCCGGTGGGTCGGGTAAAAGACCTTAACCCACTCGGACATTCCGGACATCTTAGATTGCAACTTGTGGTAGGTTCTATAGAAATGCTGAAGGGTAGGCCAAACTGAAAAGGCCTTCTAAACCATTTGGATAGAAAGAAACCAACTAGTAGTAAAAAATAGTTTGACAGTTTCTTTCCGGTCAAAGTAGAACATAACTCTTTGAATTCCCGCCATTTAGCCGAATAATTATAAAAAGTTCTCAAGTTGTTGCCCGGATGGATTTTTCAGAGTGCAAATATCCTTTCTAATTTTGACACTTTATGTCCTTTAAACGTCTTCCCAAAAAACAATTCTTTTTTGTTTTAATTTTCATTTTAAACTTGAATCAAGGCTATGGACAGCCAAAAAACTGGAAGTGTACTGATTTAGAAGGTAAGCTCAAGTTTTCGGTTTTTGCTGATTCCCTTTTTGCCCTCAATGAAGATATTTATTGTATCAGCCTTGGTAGGGAGACTATTTTATTCAATAAAAGCCCGTTTCAACCCGTATGGAGGGAAAAAAATGCTGGTTTTCAACCTGGAAACAAAGAAAAATGCTTTCTGAAATTAAATGGAAAAATTCAGATTTTTGACCTTTTGACACTGAAAACCCTGCAAGGATATTTGTTTTCAAAAGTAGAGTTGTGGAGAAACCAGATTTTAGGAAAAAGAGAAAATGTTTGGGTTTTTCAACCTGGACTTCCAACAGAAATGGTTGCCGATTCAATCAAAGCTTCTGAAAGGCTATTGTTTCTTTATTCAAAGAGAGGTTTGGTTTGTGTGGATTCAAATCTAAATCAAAGTTATTATCCGGTTTCTGGAGAAAAAATCGAAATAAGTCCATGGTTAAATTACGTAAAATCTGATAGTAATTGGACCCCAGTGGGCCAGGGAAAAGCAATTAAGCAGTTTGAATCAGCCTTTTGGTGGAACAAGGACTTTTTAATAGATAAAAATAAAGATTCAATCCAGTTTAAGTCTCAATCGATTTCATTCTCAAAAAGGGGAGATTCTGTGGCTTACATCAATCAAAGTTTTGCCTTGTTATTTTCAGCAAAAAACCAATTTTTGATAACGACCAGCGGTAAATCCATAAGGATTCCAAATCCTGAAAATATTGTTCAGATTGAGGATACAATGCTTGCTGTAAAAACATCCAAAGGATATTTATTTGTGGGTATATCGGGCCAAAAAACAAAAGTCAATGGCTCTGTTTCTGCCCTTGGTATGGTATATGAAGGTCTGATAAGTTCAAAAGCTGGCAGAAGATATGGTTTTGTGGATAGGTCAGGGTATATCCGGATTGCCTGCAGGTATGATTCAACATTAAACTTTGAGGAAGGGCTTGCAGCGATCAAACTTGGTAATTTCTGGGGTTTTGTCGATAAAGACGAAAAAATAAAAATTCAGCCGAATTTTTCCAGTGTAACCTCTTTTCAGAATGGGTTTTCCATTGTTTCCAAAGATGGGAAATATGGCCTTATCGATAAATCGGGCTATTTTTTATTACCTTTAGTTTATGACAGCATCTTGAAAATGCCAGGAAAAGGGTGGAGAATTGTAAAAAATAGTTGGTCAGGTTTTGCAAATACCAACGCACAAATTACCATAACTCCACGATTTTTTAATATTATTGAGGCCAATACCAACCTGTTAAAAATTTGCCGGGATGGAAAAACAGGAATTTTTTATAAGAATGGTAAACCCCTTTTTGATTTGAATTTTGAAGATATCCAAATTGACAATCACAATTTCAACCTTTTTATCTTTTAAATAAACTACCACAACTATGAGTGCTTTAGGTGGAGTATTATTAACGGGAAAAGCAGATAACCCAATATCGGATTATGTATATCAGATTTTGGATAAGCAGCCACATAGAGGAGACCAGGATGAGGGCTATACTTTTTTCCACGATCAGGGCAATTCAAGCCATTTTAGGGAGTCCACAAACAGGAATTTTATTCAGAAATTAGAATTAAAGGAAAAGAACAACGTAAGTCCAGATTCCTGGTTCGGTATGGGTCACCGGTTAGGGACGATCAACCCAAAGAATAATTTTTCTCACCAACCTTTTCAAATTTCTAATGGCGATTATTGGATTGTTTTTGATGGCGAGATTTTGAATGCCAACCAATTGGCAAAAAATATCAGAGATGCGGGTTTAGATTTTGACTCTGAGGACTATGCAGAAATCGTATTGAATGCTTATAAAATCTGGAAAGAAAAAATCCTGTCAAAACTTGAAGGTTCTTTTTCATTTGTAATTTACGACAGGACAGAGAATAAGGTTTTTGGTGCAAGAGATCCCTTTGGCATCAGGCCATTTTATTATTGTCAAAATGAAAATTATTTTGCCTTTGCTTCTGAGCCAAAGGGATTAATTTCTCTTCCTTTTGTATCAAAAAAAATAAGCAAGTCAGCTGTTTATGATTATTTGATTTTAGGCCAGACCGAAACCAATAGCCAATCCATTTTTAGGGGAATATCAGAGCTATTGCCTGGAACAGGATTCTCAATTCTATTGCCTAAAGGAACTATAAAAATTTGGAGCTATTTCCACCTTACAACTGATTCCAAGGTGGAAAGATATAGTAGAAATAAGGTTTCAACCTTGGCTCATAGACTCCGTAAGTCGTTAATTTCCAGCGTAAACGAACATTTAACTCCGGGTTTAAAAACTGCTTACCATATTGATTCCAGTTTGGAAACTTTGGCATTTCCCTATTTGCTGAAAGAATCCATCCATGAAATTAAATCAAAAGAAAAACCAATGTCCTCTGAAATCTATTCTGGTATTTTCAGAGAATTGGTTTCTGATGATTCTGTTAACAATGTAAGCTTTGAGAAATCAAAAAAAATAGCCAAAGACCTTGAAATAGAAATGGTAAGGTCAATTTGTAGCTATGATGACTTTAGGGAAAATATAAAGAAGGTTTGCTACCTTCAGGATACTCCCTTTTCAAGTCTTGAGGTTTTTTCCCAATTTAAAATGTTGGAAGTTGCCAAGGCGAACAACTTTAAAGTCATTATAGAAGAGACCGGCGGAAATCAGTTGTTCTCAACTCTTTCTTCTCATTTTGAGCAATTTACGGATGATCTTGTTGGCTTGAGGCAGTACTCCATGTTTTTTGATAATTTTTTTAACTACCAAAGTAATGAATTAAGCAGGTGGAAGCTTCTTCAAAATTTGGGTAAAAGATGGCTTTTTAAAGGAACCGCTAATGACCTGAAAGAGACCCTGATAAAGACCAACCAGGAAGAATTTCAATACATTAAAGTGGATTTTGTTGATAGGTATTCGAAAAACCTTGAGGAAAATATCAACAATTCTCCAATAAGCCTGAATCAACTGCTTCTAAAAGAAATTTCCGGCTCTTTGGTGAAAGAAAAATTAAGAACTTCGGATCGCAACTCTCAATACCATAAAATAGAAATCCGACATCCTTTTGTTTCCGATAGGGAACTGGCAGAATCTATGATTAAGTCCAGCGCTGTTTATAAAATTCGTTCAGGTGTTTCCGGCAATCTTTTAAGAAAAGCGATGCGTGGTGTTTATCCCGAGTTTTTATTAAAAAATGGAGTTTATAAAGAAAGCAAATTAGAACTCAATTGGCTATTGGACGCGAAAGATGACTTGAAAGAGTTCATTACCAATGACTTAGATGATTTTATCGATTCTAGAAAAGTAAAACGGGATTGGGATAGACTTGTATTAATGTCAAATTCTCAAAACAATGATTTTCTGTGGAGAATTGTCAATCTTGGGATTTGGCGAAACTCTTTTTTTGGGTAAGAAAATACCAATTTCATGTAGACCTTTGGTTTTGGTCAAAGTACTGATTACTTTTGTACCGCATTTGAAGGAGGGGACGAAAAGTCCCCTCTTGTTTTTTTAATGACATCTACACAAATACAGGAGAGCCTGGAACTTTTTTTAAACCAAAATTTAGACTCGGAAAATCATTTTCTGGTTAAAGTAAATGTTGGTTTGGGAAAGGTGAAAGAGGGAAAAGTTCAGGTTTTGATGGATAGTGACATTGGAATTACAATTGAAGAATGTGCGGTTTACAGCCGAAAATTGAGCAAATTTCTAGATGAGGCAGATTTTTTTGAACATGCCTATACGCTGGAAGTTGCTTCACCCGGTTTAGATTTTCCACTTTCAAGTGAAAGGCAATTTTTAAAAAATATCAACAGGAAACTTCTGGTTGAATTGAAAGAAAAAGGTCAGATTGTGGAAGGAAAGTTGATTGCATTTCAAAAAAATGAATTGCAATTGGAAATAGAAGAAAAATTAAAAGGGAAAAAAGCCCAATTAAAACTTGTGGAAATTCTGTTAGAAAATATTGTTAAAGCAAAAGTGACAGTTTCGTTTAAGTAAAAATGGATAGCAAAACGCTCATAGAGTCATTTTCAGACTTCGCCAAACTAAAAAACATAGACCGGCCTACCATGATAAAAATCCTGGAGGAGGTCTTTCGCTCTATAATCCGTAAAAAGTATGTAGAGGATTCCAATTTTGATGTAATCATCAATATCGACAAGGGTGATTTGGAGATATGGAGATTTCGTGAAGTTGTCGACGATGAATCTGAAGACATTTGGGATTATGATAAAATTCCATATTCGGATGCAATCAAATTGCAAAAAGACCTGGAGGTTGGAGAGGAATTGGCAGAAGAAATCAATATAGAACTGGATTTTGGCCGAAGAGGAATCTTAACCGCAAAGCAAACCTTGGTTCAGAAGGTTAAAGATCTGGAAAAAGAAAATCTGTTTCAGGCATACAAAGATAAAGTAGGTGATTTGTTGATTGGCGAAGTTTATCAGGTTGGAAACAGAGAAGTCTTGCTTATTGACGGAGTTGGTAATGAACTCATTATGCCAAAAAGCGAGCAAATTCCGAAAGACAGATATAGAAAAGGAGATAACATCAGAGCCGTTGTTCATAGGGTCGAAATGATAAATGGAACTCCAAAAATCATTTTATCCAGAACATCTCCGGTTTTCCTTGAAAGACTATTTGAACTGGAAGTACCTGAAATTGATGACAATGTAATTGCCATTAAAAAAATAGTACGGGAACCTGGTGAAAGGGCCAAGGTCGCTGTTGAGTCATTTGATGACAGAATAGATCCTGTAGGTGCATGTGTTGGAATGAAAGGCTCCCGTATACACAATATTGTAAGGGAGTTGGAAAATGAAAATATTGACGTAATTAACTTTACAGACAATATGGAATTGTATATTTCACGTGCTTTGAGTCCTGCAAAGATTACCAGCATAAAAATCGATAGTGAAGCGAACAGAGTTTCTGTTTTCTTAAAACCAGATCAAGTATCTTTGGCAATTGGTAAAGGTGGTCAGAATATTAAGTTGGCAGGTCGTCTTATTGGCAAGGAGATAGATGTTTTCCGTGATTCTGATGGTTCTGAAGAAGAAATAGATGATATTGCTTTGGAGGAATTTGATGATGAAATTGATTCATGGATTTTGGATGAATTCAGAAAAATTGGATTGGATACAGCCAAAAGTGTCCTCTCTGTTCCTGTTGAAGATCTCGTAAGAAGAACAGATCTTGAGGAGGAAACTATTAATGAAGTTATTAATATTTTCAAACTTGAGTTTGAAGATTAAAAGTATTTTTCACCAGATCCAAAGCTAAAATATAGTAGTTCACAGTAATATAAAGTATGTCCGAGGAAAGAGTCTTTAAAATACGTCAGGCGATGCAAGAGTTCAATCTTGGGTTAGATACCATTATTGAATATTTGCATAAAACCGGTTCAACAGTAGAACGAAGCCCTGTTGCAAAATTAACAATAGGGGAAGTTGAGTTGTTGCGTAAAGAGTATTCCTCATCGGCCCAGGAGAAGAAAGAGGCTCCTGGAATTCCCATGAGCAACAAGCATAACGAAAAAATTGTAATCGACAGGGATCTTCATAAAGAAAGGAGAAGGCCAAATGATGAGGAGATAGATGAGGCTCCAATGGCCAGGCGTACAATGCCAACCTTTCAACAACCTGTTAACCCTCCAGTAAAAACTCCTGTAATTCAGGAACAAAAACCAGTTGTTAAAGAAGCTGAAAAGCCGGTTGTTGTTCAGAAATCAGAAGAAAAAAAGGAAGAAGTTAAAGTTGTTACTCCTGAAGTTGTAAAAAGCGAACCTGTTTCAACACCGGTTGAAGCTACCGCAGAACCTGAGTTGATCAAAGCTGAAGGGCAGGTTCAAGGTTTAAAGATTCTTGGAAAGATAGACCTGAATCCAAAGAAAAAGACCACAAAGGAGGCAAAAAAGGCAGAATCAGTAGTGCCAGTCCCTCCTGTGAAAAAGGAAGAAAAGGCAGAACCTAAGGAGGAAAAATCATCGCCAAAAGAGGAAATTAAGGAACCAGAGATGGCACCAAAAGTCCCTGAAAAGATTGTAGCTGAAATTCCTCCTGTTGCAGAAACCTTTGTTGAAAAGCCTGTAAAAGAGACTGTTAGTGAGCCAAAAGAACTTCCCAAAGTTGAAGTACCTATTGAAATTCCGACTGGAGAAGTTCCTACAGAACTAATTAAGGCAGAGGCTGACCAACTAAAAGGGTTAACGGTCCTTGGTAAAATAGATTTAAAAGCGTTTGAAAATAAGCCCAAACAACAAGGCGAAAGCAGGGCAGAAGCTGAAAAGCGAAAAAGAAAAAGACTAAAGACTGGTCCTGTCGCAGTTGGTGGTTCTGGCGGAGGTCCTTCGCATGGCAACCAAAACGATCGTCAAGGCCAGGGACCAAAAGGGAATCAACCACCTCAGGGCCAGCAGGGTCAAAATCAGAATATAGGTCCAAGACCAGGAGGCAGCCCTCAAGGTCAGCAAGGCAACAGGAATCCAAATCCAGCCAATCAGCAATCGGGTCAAAATACCAACCGACCAGGTGGACAAGGAAATCAAAACAACAATCGCCCTGCAGGTCAGGGAAATCAAAATGCCAATAGACCTCCAGGTCAGGGAAACCAAAATAACAACAGGCCTGGTTATTCAAACAGACAAATTTCTGGTCAGATAAAGGCCACAATGAATCGGGGAGGTGGAAGAGGCGGTAAGAAAAAGTCAAGGGATAAAAACGATCGGTATAACCAGGAAGACGAAGGAGCATCAAAAATCTTGAAACTTACTGAATTTGTATCAGTTTCAGATTTGGCTTCATTGATGGACGTGTCTGTAAATGAGGTTATTGGAACTTGTATGTCCTTGGGAATGTTTGTTTCTATCAATCAAAGATTGGATGCAGAAGCCTTAACCATTATTGCAGATGAATTTGGATTTGAAACGGTTTTTTCTTCCGCAGATGAGGAAGAAAATGTAGTAGATGAACCGGATTTGGCAGAAGACCTGGTGGTTAGAGCCCCGATTGTAACAATTATGGGCCATGTGGATCATGGTAAAACATCTTTACTGGATTATATCCGAAAGACAAAAGTAGTAGCATCTGAAGCAGGTGGAATTACTCAACATATTGGAGCATATGATGTTACAACCGAATCAGGCAGAAATATTACCTTTTTAGATACTCCAGGCCACGAAGCGTTTACAGCCATGCGTGCCAGAGGAGCTAAAGTAACGGATGTTGTTATCATTGTTGTTGCAGCTGATGATTCGGTTATGCCTCAAACAAAAGAGGCCATTAATCATGCGCAGGTTGCTGGCGTACCCATTGTAATTGCCATAAACAAAATTGACAAAGCAGGAGCCAATCCGGAAAAAATTAAGGAGGAACTTGCGAATTTAAATCTCCTTGTTGAAGATTGGGGTGGTAAATACCAATCTCAGGAAATTTCAGCCAAAAAAGGAATTGGTATTTCTGAACTATTGGAAAAAGTAGTTTTGGAATCTGATATTCTGGAATTAAAAGCAAATCCAAATAAATTAGCTCAGGGTACTGTAATTGAGGCCTCTCTTGATAAAGGAAGAGGCTATGTTTCTACTGTTTTGGTTCAGGCAGGTACTTTACGGGTGGGAGATTTCATGCTTTGCGGTGCCTATTATGGAAAAGTAAAAGCCATGTATGATGATACCGGTATTCGAATCGATAAAGCTGGGCCATCAACTCCCGTTCAGGTATTAGGATTAAACAATGCACCTCAGGCTGGTGATAAGTTTAATGTAATGGAGAATGAGCGGGAAGCAAAAGAATTAGCCAACAAAAGAGAACAGATACAAAGAGAGCAATCTATTCGAACCAAGAAACACATCACAATTGATGAAATTGGAAGAAGAATTGCCCTTGGAACATTTAAAGAACTTAACTTGATCATTAAGGGTGATGTGGATGGTTCGGTTGAGGCCCTGGCGGATAGTTTGTTGAAACTATCAACAGATGAAGTAGCAGTTAGAATCCTTCATAAGGCTGTAGGTCAGATTTCTGAGGCTGACGTGATGTTGGCATCCGCATCTGATGCCATTATTCTTGGTTTTCAGGTTAGACCTTCTGCCCAGGCCAGAAGACAAGCAGAAAATGAGGAGATTGAAATCAAGCTATATTCTATCATTTACGATGCCATCAATGATATTAAAGATGCAATGGAAGGCTTATTAGCTCCTAAGGTTGAAGAGATTATTGTTGGAAATGTGGAAATCCGTGAGGTGTTCAAAATCAGTAAACTCGGTAATATCGCTGGTTGCTATGTGACCGAAGGTTATATAAAGCGAAACAATGGAATTAGAATCATCAGAGATGGAATTGTAATCCATACAGGTGAGC
This sequence comes from Cytophagaceae bacterium, assembly GCA_027485575.1. Classification (GTDB taxonomy): domain Bacteria; phylum Bacteroidota; class Bacteroidia; order Cytophagales; family Flexibacteraceae; genus CAMDMI01. Next base: position 4,485 of record JAIXQU010000085.1, on the reverse strand, counting down.
TGGAGGCACTTAAAAGATTTAAGGATGATGCATCTGAAGTTAAATTCGGCTATGAGTGCGGTGTCAAGATCAAGAACTTTAACAACATTGAAGTTGGTGATACCATTGAATCTTTTGAAGAAAGAGAGACAAAAAGAACATTATAAAAATAATGTAGTTTATATGAAAGTCCCTTTAATCAGGGACTTTTTTGTTTCATGATAAATCCTAAATTTGAGGCCTGATTTTATGAAATTAAGGTACCCATTTGTCCTGTTTTCTGTTTTTCTCATTTTAGGCAGCCAGAAAACGTATTCCTGGGGTTTTTATGCCCACCAGAGGATTAATCGATTGGCAGTATTCTGTTTACCCGAACCTATGTCAGCTTTTTTTAAAAGGAACATAGTCTATTTAACTGAAAATGCCGTGAATCCGGACAGAAGGCGAAATGCGGTAAAGGGAGAAGCCCCCAAACATTTTATTGATATTGATGTGTATGGGGATTCAGCGTTATGGAAAATGCCCCGGAGATGGAATGATGCTGTGGCAAAATATTCTGAAGACACCCTTATGGAATACGGAATCGTGCCCTGGGAAGTGAACCGGATGAAGTACAGTTTGCAAAAAGCATTTGAGTCCAAAAATCCTAACTCCATTTTAAGAATTGCATCTGATCTTGGGCATTATATAGCTGATTCCAATGTTCCACTTCACACCACGGAGAATTACAATGGGCAACTAACAGGTCAAAAAGGAATTCATGGATTCTGGGAAAGCCGGTTGCCAGAACTTTTTTCAGATAAATATGACTTTTTTGTAGGACAGGCAGAATATGAAAAACGAGTACTTGACCGTTCATGGAACTCAGTAATCGCAGCCCACATGGCTTTAGATTCTGTTTTGGGATTTGAAAAAGACTTAAATGCAAGCTGGCCGGAAGATAAAAAATACGGATACGAACAAAGAGGAAATGTAACAACCCAGGTTTACAGCAGAGAATACTCCAAAGCGTATAGCCAGATGCTTGGCAATCAAGTAGAAAGGAGAATGAGGGCGAGCATTAAACAGGTTGCAGATTTCTGGTACACAGCCTGGGTGGATGCTGGCCAACCAGATTTGAATGCCATGATGGACTATAAGTTAAGCGAAGAGCAAATCAAAGAAATGGAGGAGGAACGAAAACTTTGGCAAAAGAAGACAATTGAGGTCCGTCCTGAAGAAAGTGCAAGTTTGACTTTAGAAGACCTTTGGTTCGGCACCTGCTGCAATCATTCGCATCCGGCAGAAAAAGGTCATTGATTTCCAATCTTTTATTTGGAAAGATATTTTTTAATTGTCTTTCCTTTTTGAAAAAACTTTGTGATTTCGTTGGATTTCTTCAGCTTCAATGATATAAGCGCCAAGTAAATCTATATCTAAAATTGTTTCTGAATCTAATACCCAATGCCTGACCTGACTTTGACCTGAGTCGGCTTTCAGAACTTTCAACTCATCCTCCATTCTGAACCCCTGGCAAAATCCAACTACATAATTCTTCTTTTTGTAAAATGAAAAATAAATGAATAGCCCTTTGTATGTGAAAAATGGGGTGTTGTATTTGATTTCTAATTTTGCCTTGGGAACAAGTCTTTCAATCACTTGTCTGGTTTTGACAAACTGTTCTGCTATGCCATCCGGAACTTGTTCTAAAAATTGCTCAAAGGATTGAATTTTCATATTTGATTTTCCAACGAATAATAGGTTATCGTATTGATTTCTATATGTTTATTTTTTGGGTAGGTTTAATATCTTTCCAAAGAAAGCCTTACGGTTTTATGCATTCAATTTTTTGTTTGGCTTTGCCATCTTCAAGGTAAATTTGCCTTCTGAATGATAGCAATCGAAAATACAATTATCTCGGAAGAAATAATAACTGAAAAGTTTGTCTGCAATATAGAGGCTTGTAAAGCAGCTTGTTGTGTTGAGGGAGATTTGGGAGCACCCTTGACAAGGGAAGAAACTATAAAACTAGATTCGATTTATTCGCAAATCAAACCCTACCTCAGTGAAAATGGCAGAAGGGAAATTGAAATTCAAGGAAAATGGATTTTAGATGAAGATGGGGATTGGAGTACACCTACAATTTTGGGTAAAGAATGCGCCTACTCTGTGTATGATGATAAAGGCATTTTGAAATGTGGAATAGAACAAGCCTTTGAAAATGGGGCTGTCGATTTTCGCAAACCGATTTCCTGCCACTTATACCCAATTCGGGTAAAAGAACATAAGGAGTTTGTGGCAGTCAATTACCATAGATGGAATATATGCCAGCCAGCATGTGCCTTAGGTCAAACCCTGGGTGTTCCTGTGTATAAATTTCTTAAAGAGGCCTTGAAAACCAAGTTTGGAGAGAATTGGTATAAGGAACTGGAATTGGTTGCTGATGCTTATTTGGCAAGTAAATTGTGAAAATATTTTTTTAAAGTTATGGTCAGGAAAAACGATTTATTCATAAATGAGTGCCCTCGAGATGCCATGCAAGGCCTTGCTCATTTTGTGCCAACCGAAACAAAAGTAAACTATATCAATAGTTTGCTAAAAGTCGGATTCAATCGGATTGATTTTGGAAGTTTTGTTAGCCCAAAAGCCATACCCCAACTAAGGGATACAGCCGAAGTTATTGGAAAGCTCGAATTAGAAAATACCAATTCTGCACTTTTGGCCATAATTGCAAATCTGAGGGGCGCTGAACAGGCTGTAGAATTTGAGGAGATTCAATTCATTGGTTTTCCATTATCCATTTCAGAGGAGTTTCAAAAAAGAAATACAAATAAGACGATTAACGAGGCCATTGAAGAATTGGCCAAAATTCAGGATTTATGTCTGGCTAAAAATAAAATATTGGTTGTTTATTTAAGCATGGCATTTGGCAATCCGTATGGAGAAAGATATGAGCCAGGTTTAGTTAGGGAAAAAGCCCAAACCATGATAGATCTTGGTGTTAAAGAAATTTCTGTTTCAGATACGGTTGGAAGAGCGAGTCCTCAATCTGTTAAAGATTTGTTTCTGGCTTTGTCCGGTGTTTGGCAAAACGTAAACTTGACGGCCCATTTGCATTCTAATCCTTACCTGGCAACTGAAAAAATAGCTGCGGCCTGGGAAGGAGGGTGTAAGCAATTTGATGTGGCACTTGGTGGATTTGGAGGATGCCCAATGGCGGAGGACGATCTGGTAGGTAATTTAAGTACTGAAAGTATTATCGGATGGGCCAAAGACCAAAATTTGGAAACAGGTCTAAATCTTGAAAAGTTGCAGATGGCTTCTGCCTTTCTGCCGCAAATTTTTCATTGATCCCGGAATTGCCAACAGGAAATTTATTCCGAGTCTAAACTGCTTAAAATCAGAGGCTTTGCCACCTTATCTTTTCTATCCGTAGCGCTGCTATGAATTTCGAATAAAAGTTGCTGTTTTTTTGTAAGCTTGCCCCGCACAGCTTTGCCATCGGGTTTAGCCTTGTCATAACGAAGGCCTAACGACAAATCCGGGTTAGGCACAAAAAAAGAGGCCAAAAATATTTTGGCCTCTTTTTTTTAATTCGATTTTCTAAATATCAAATTTAATTCCTTGTGCCAGAGGAAGCTCTGCACTGTAGTTTACAGTATTGGTTTGTCGACGCATGTATGCTCTCCATGCATCTGAACCAGATTCTCTTCCACCTCCTGTTTCTTTTTCTCCGCCAAATGCACCGCCAATTTCAGCACCAGAAGTTCCAATATTGACATTCGATATCCCACAATCAGAACCTCGCCAGGAAAGAAACTTTTCGGCTTCCTGAAGTCTGTTTGTGAAAATGGCAGAAGATAGACCTTGCTTTACATTGTTTTGAATTGCAATGGCATTTTCCACCTCACCAGAATATTTAATTAAATATAAAATGGGTGCAAATGTCTCTTCCTGAACCATATGATAATGATTTTCAGCTTCTACGATTGCAGGAGAAACATAGTATCCACCTGACATAGCCTCTATTTTTTTACCACCGGTTATTAATTTACCTCCTTCTTTTTGAACATTTTCCAGGGCATTAAAAAAGGCCTTCTCCGCATGTTCATCCACAAGGGGTCCTACAAGGTTATTTTCCTCCAGGGGATTACCAATCGGTAATTTTTCATAGGCAGCCACCATTCTGGATTTTACTTCCTCATATCTTTCCTCGTGAACAATCAGCCTTCTCGTACTGGTGCACCGTTGGCCGCAAGTTCCCACAGACCCAAAGACAGTACTTCTGATTGCCATGTCCAGATTTGAATCCTTGGCAATAATAACTGCATTGTTTCCACCCAATTCCAATAAGGATTTTCCAAGCCTTTGGGCTACAGTAACTGCAACGGCTTTTCCCATTCTTGTAGAACCGGTTGCCGAAACCAAGGCAACATCATGGTGTCCGGCCATGGCCTGGCCAATGTTTGCACCCCCAATAACCAATGAAAAAATACCCTCTGGTAAATTATTTTCTTTTAAAACTTT
>JAIXQU010000073.1 GCA_027485575.1 Cytophagaceae bacterium | reverse complement strand
AAAGTGCCATTTTTTTGTTTTTTGTCTTTGGCTGTGACGTATGTGTAAAGTTCTCCTTTTGAAAGTGTTAACTCATCAATGGCAATAGATTCGGTGATGTTGTCAGGATAAATCATGTGCTCGGTGGCATGCTCTTTCTTTTCCCGGGTTCGATAGTTGGACCATGAATTTTTATAGTTCTTCCTCACCGAATCTGGGTCTACTCTGAAGAAATAACAGATTGTAGATATGGGAAGAACTTGTGTTTCAATCTCCTCCTTTTAAAAAAGTCACCAAATCTGAGGTGTATTTCCCGTCCTGGGCAATGAAGGAAAGATCTCTTTTAATTATCTCTCCTGTGATTTTATGTCTCCACCTTCGCCTTCTTATTACAAATTGGACGGGCCGGGTTCGAATCGGGACATCTAAAATGGTTTTCTCAAGAAAGTCCTTTGCCTGATAGTCAGCGGCTGAATATCCAGGTGGAAGTTCATTCTTCTCCTCAAAAGTCATCTCCAGAATCATAGCACTACTGCGTTCATCCTTGAACTCCCTATGCGATTTGAGGTCGAAATATTGGGTTAATTCCTTAGGAAAAAACAGGCTTAAAAGTGTCTCTAACATCTCCATTTTTTTCGCCCAAAACAAACCACTTTTTTATTCCGATCCCCAGAAATTTCCGGTGACCCAGTAATATACCGCTATACCTCGGCCTATGATAGCAGTCCATTCTTTGACTTCCGCACAGGTTTTTCCTTGATAACCGAGATTACTCACAATAAAAAACTAAAAAATTGGAAGCCCGGCTAATATCAGCATCTCGTTCACCCATCATACTAAGAGTATGACCCCGTCTATCGGTTAATTTAGTATAGTTTTTATCTCCTTTATCGCAAAACAATCTATAAAAATTATACCATCCTGTATCTAAATTAAACAATGAATGAATATAATACCCCAAACTATTTAAATACTTATATGTCTTATAAACATAACTAGTTAAAGGGGCTTCAAATGGAATATTAATAATTATATCATACCTAATAGAGTTTTTATAACAAGCAACAAAAAATCTTCTCTGGGCATATTTCTCTGTATCAGGCCAATCATAATATGCTTTATCATTATGATAAAATAGTTGAGATTGAAAAACTGTTGCCCGAACTGCAGAGCATTCTCTAACAAAGGTATATGGAGTAATTCGAGGATAATAAATTTTGTCATCAATAGTCATTTTTCCATTCTCATCCTTTAAATTAACATTAATAATATCGCCATGCTCATTAAGATATGAAGTAATAAAAAACAAACCATCTTTATCATAATCCAACGAACTACTAATAACTTTTCCATCGTCAATACACAAGCCACTACAAATGGGATAGTCTAAACTTTTACTGAATCCAGCACTAGTAAGTAAAATGATTTTTTTATTTCCACGCCAAGAGTTGAACTTGTCATATGCAGATATTCTTGAACCCGGTTCATAAGAAAAAAACTGAGTCATAACCTTTCTTGAATTTCTTCTGAAATAAGTAATTATTCCAAGAGCTTCATCATTTTCTACCAATAAGTTCGTTCTAACCTCACTTCCAAATTCTGTGGTTAACCCTTCAATACTTTCTTCACTGAACTGAGCTTGAAGTAAAGCTGGAACCAAAAAAAATGCAAATAAAAGCCTATTCATAAACAGAGATAATTGGACCTATGGGCACGCTACTTCCAAAAAATTTCCTTTTTGGATGATAATAAAATTGTGAAACTACACCATCCAAGTATAATGCATTTTGAACTCGTAAGTAAGTTTGCATGAAATATGCCATATCATAAAAATTTGTTTCAGAATAAGACATTACAAAATAAATAAATTCATCGCTTAACCCCACTGCATTTCTTATTTTTTTATTTGAAGATCTAGTACCAAATGCTTTATTTATTAAACAATCATCAATCAATATTGGGCCTGATTGAGTGGCATCTTTAATCTTGCAAGATTTACTTAAAATATTATAACTTTTAGTTGTAGCTACATTCCAATATAATTTTCCACTTCTATCATAGTAGCTGTAAAAAACACCATTGGGCTGCATATAAAAATTAACCTCATTAGGATTGGTATATTGAGTATCGAGTTGTTGAATGATTTTTCCGTTTGAAACGAAAAGCCCTACAGGTCTTCCATTTCCTTCATACATTCCACCATTCATGGCAAAGTCTAAATCTACAGAATTTTCTCGCCCTACCGATGAAACAAAATTCTTAAGTGTGCTGTACTTAGGTCGACCAGTGTTGTCATAACCTTCAAGATGAATATTTCTACTGGTTTTTCTAATCTTATAGATATAAAACTTGAAGCCTTTAAAATTAACAAATGAATATCCAAGTGGAGTCTTTTCTTCAAAAGACAAGTTTTCATTTTGCTCTTCAGGGTCCAAAAAACTTGGAGAATAAATATCGAATAAGGGTTTTGAGATATCGTTAAAAGAAGTAGAATCAATAGTTTGACAAATAGAAATATTTGAAAAACCGAATAAAAGTGAAATAAAAAATAGATTACTCATAGTAGTAAACAATAAAATTTGTTGCTTTCTCGATCTCATAATCTCTATTTCCTATAAGTGAGATTTTTTGCCCATCATTCCCTGTTAGTGACCCGTAGTATTCATCCGAACTATCATAGTATAACCTAAAGTAATCGTACCAGCCGGTGTCAAAATTTAGTAATCCGATGACCTCATAATTTTTACTTTTTAAGAGGTTGTAAGCCTTTACAGCATAATCGGTAAGCGCTACTTCCCTTGGAATATGGAATACCACGTGACTAACTTCACCATTCTTTTTTACTACCGCAAAGTAACGCCTTGACCTTTTTTCGGGTTGAGACTTAGTCCATGAAAATCTTTCCTTATCTGTAAAATAGAATAACTGTGTCTGAAAAGCAAAAGCTCCGGCACTTCCACAAGCATTAACAAAACTAGACGGTGTCAGCCTAGGTCTATATTCTGTACTATTAAGTGTCATCTTCCCATAGTCTTTATCTAGATCGACAAGAACTACTCCTCCTGCATCAGCACCATAACCATAAATAAATACCAAACCATCTAAATCATTATCAACAGATGACCCAATAATTTCGCCTTCTTCAACACATAATCCTTTGCATATGGGGTAATCTAATGATTGGCTAAAACCTGCACTTGTTAATAAAATTACATTTTTATTTTTTTTCCAATCAAGAAATCTTGTGTATGCAGATGTTCTTACATTAGGATTATAAGCAAAAAACTTGGCTTTCACCTTTCTTGAGGCTCTTCTTAAATATGTAATTGTACCTATTGGACTTCCATATTCTTCAAGGATCTCAGTGTTAACGTCCTTGCCAAATTCTTGAGTGATACCATTAATAGGCCCTGAAGATAATTGAGAAAAAGACAGATTAAAATGACCTATAAACATGAAAATATATAGACCTACTATTACTTTTTTTTCCATTTAAAATAGAGTGTTAAAAATACAATTAAACTGACTAAAACAATACCTAGCCCCCTTACATACTCAATTGTGCCAGGCTCTAAAGCTTTCTTTGTTAAATATTCCCAATTACCATTTTTTACATGATAAAAAATTTTATCATTTTTTGTTACTCTAGGAAAAATATAAGCTTTTTTTAATGCCATCAATTTCTCCAATTCTGGGTAACATTCTTGATCACTGCATGATTCCTCTAGAGAAAAATAATGTTTAACATCAGAAAGAATAAGGCTCTTAATATCGGCAGAGTATTGAGATTTAATTATAATTGAACTTGTATCCAAATAGTTAACAAAAGCAAGGAACTCACAGATGGAATTTTTTTGAAAGTGCCTTTTTAGATTTAAATTCTTTTCAAAATCGGGTTCTAATATCTTCAAAGCATCTTGTGTACCAGGAGTTAAATTAAATTCTGGTAAAGGGGAATTGCAGCTAAATAGAGTACTACCAAAAATAATAATTAAGGTTAATCTCATTCGAATCATTTTTTAAAGACATTATAGATTTATCATTTAACACCCAATTTGAAAGAGATGGATCTTTAGTAACTAAAATTCCGGGTATAAGTAAACTTGAAATAACATGAAGATTTTTTTCGCTCAAAAATTTGCTTAGCATCGTTGAAAGTAAATTGGTAGAATAATAGTACTGGTCTGACTTTATAGGGTCTTTAGGGAAAATAAATGTGTGGTGAATGTCTTTATTAACATCCCTACTTATCACCAAAATTACAAAATCTTTTGATATTGTATCTTTATTAGTTATATCTCCCATGTTTATTTTTAGGCTAGGCAATTCAATTGCTGTTCCTTTATAGTAGGATAAAAAATGTAATATTTTAAGTCTTCCCCTTTCATTAATTCTATCATAGGTTTCATATCCATCCTTATTAAATAGTCTTATAGTATTTCCCTCTTCAACCACTAATCCACCCCTTTGTTTATCCTTTTCATAAAATATCAAAAGACTAGTCGGCACTTGTGGCGTTTCATATAAGCTTATTTTACCATTTTTTATTTTTAGAAGTGGTACGCAAGATGTCATTTTTTTTGTGGTATCAATGATAGATAAACTAACTTTTCTTGTATTCCTATTTTCCTCAATAGAATCACATTGAAAAAAAACTCCCGTATTTTTCTTTGTAATGTCTAAAATTTTCATCTCTGGTAATGATGAAGATAGATATAAATGTATGCGATTATCTTGAGCGTCTATTGTTGGAGCAAAACTTATAATCACTAAAAACGTAATTAACCTCATACTTATTTACTACTAAGTATTACAGACCTACTAAATATAGATACATCAGAATTATTAATAATAGGGAATGGAATTGTCTCATTGGTTTCTAGCTGAATTAATTTACCTGTATCGTCAAGTTTTCCTGTCAACATTTTTTTATATCCTATCATTTTTATAATACAGTTTTTAAACTTTCCATCAAAAGAAAGTAGTCCGATTTCATCTTTTGAATTTTTGGACCTAAGCTTATAAATTGAAATTTCCTTAACATCATCTGTAATATAGCAGCTACTTAAAATTTTATTCTCTTTTAGAAAAGCACAAACTGAATTCATCGGAACTCCGAAATTAATACTTTGCCCATTTTTAAGTGAGCTTACATTTATGCCGACCACATCTCCACTTTCATTCATAATAGGCCCTCCACTCGACCCAGGACTAATGGCTGCATTGAATTGCATCCTTTCTGTTCCGTTTATTATGAAATTTCCGCTAAATAATCCTTCGGAAATTATACTTTTAAGTCCCATAGGGTTTCCTATTGAATACACTTTAGATCCACTAGTTAATTCTGTAAATGCGAACTTCAGTGGAATTCCAGCCTCCTCTACTTCCAGGATGGCAAGGTCAAGTGTACTGTTAAAACAAACAACTTTTCGGATAGGCATTTTAATATTATTATAAGATAGACGATATGTATATGATTGACCGAAGTTTTGAACAACGTGATAATTTGTAAGGACTAAATAGGCCGTAATAAAAAAACCTGAACCAATCGAATTATTACCTTCTATTAAAATAACGGATGGTGAAGCTTTTGAAAATAGGTCTTGAGTCGACAATTTATTCTGGGCTACACTTTGAAGTGTAATGAATGCAAATAAAAAAGACAACGATTTCATATTTATTTTATTTTTTCTTATGCCTAAGAAAGAATTGTAACTGAATATAATTTATAGCAAAACTATTGGATATGAAAGAAATTCTTTGATTTGTTCGAAAATTGAAAGGTTAAAAAAACTGCAAAAAATTTCTTTCACGCCCTGAGCTATAATGGCTTTAGATTACTTTATAAGAATACACTTAATAGATTATGATTATAAAAATATAAAACAAACTAATTGCCCTTGCAGTAGTCAATTAAACAAAACAGAACTTTATCGAAACGTATTCTTGATTAAATTATGAAGTTATCAATTAGCAAATAAAAAACTAGATTTTTTGAATTCCAAACTCTTACCGCTAAAATCTATGTTTCTTCTTTCTCGATTTAAAAAATTTACTCAAATATTCTTATATCATGGTATTTTATTGAATTAAGGTATAAAAATAATTTTCATAATGGTTAAGATACAGTTTTTGAGATTAGTCCTAATCTTGTAGGAAAATGGATAAAGCTATAGTTTCAAATATGAATTTACGCAATTAAATTTTGGCTTTTAAATCATGTACCATACTATGTTCATCCTAAGGTTCAAACGGACTCTAAGGATTTCCAATGACTTGAAGGCTCTCCGAACCGGTTTCACATGCAATTTCATATTCTAAAACGTGGCATTTATCCTCACCTATCTTCTAAATTTCCCAAATATCCCGAAATTTACGAAGTGCTCTCCTGATGGTTATCACCTTCAAAATGAAGTGGAATTCCTGTAATCATAATAAAACAAAGCAACTGAAAGATATTTTCTGGAATTGAAGCTGTTCTAAACCGCCTCCAAAACCACCGCAAAACCCTGACCCACACCAATGCACATCGTAACCAAAGCGTATTTTTTACCAGTCAAAGCCAATTCCAATGCAGCGGAGTAAGCAATTCTGGCACCTGACATGCCGAGCGGATGGCCAAGGGCTATGGCGCCTCCATTTGGGTTAATTCTGGCATCGTCATCCGCCAAACCCCAGGCACGAATGCAGGCCAGACTTTGGGCTGCAAAGGCTTCATTGAGCTCAATCAAATTTATGTCCTTCATAGAAAGTCCCGCTTTTTTCAATGCCTGATTGCTGGCTTCAACCGGACCAATGCCCATTATTCGTGGTTCCACGCCAACTACAGCCGAACTTACAATTCTGGCCAGCGGTTTTAGGTTATAGGTTTTGATGGCCGATTCTGATGAAATCAAAACGGCAGCCGAACCATCATTCAAGCCGGAGGCATTTCCTGCTGTAACAGTTCCTCCATTGGTTCGGAATGCGGGTTTTAATTTGGCTAGACCTTCAAGGCTGGAACCTGGTTTTATAAATTCATCTTTGTCAAAAATCAGTGCATCACCTTTTTTCTGGGGAATGGAAACGGGAGCAATTTCCTTTGCAAATCGGCCTGCCTTTGAGGCTTCACTTGCTTTCATTTGGGAACGATATGCAAATGCATCCTGGTCCTCCCGATTGATTTTGTACATATCGGCCAGGTTTTCAGCTGTTTCTCCCATGGCATCTGTGCCATACATATCTTTCATTTTTCGGTTCACAAACCGCCAGCCAAAACTGGAATCAAACATCTCGGCATCTCTACCAAAAGGCGTGGAAGTTTTCGAAATCACCCATGGAGAACGGGTCATTTGCTCCACACCACCGGCAATTATCAAATCACCGTCTCCAAGTTTTATGGCCCTCGAAGCTTGAACCACAGCAGATAAACCGGAAGCACATAGCCTGTTGACCGTTTCCCCTGGCACTGAAACCGGCAAACCTGCAAGCAACAAACTCATCCTTGCAACATTCCGGTTGTCTTCTCCAGCCTGGTTGGCGCAACCCAGAATCACCTCTGCGATGGCGTCTCCAGGAATTTCCGGATGTCTGTCCATCATGGCTTTAATTGAAAAGGCGGACAGGTCATCTGCCCTGACTGTGGAAAGTGTTCCTCCAAAATTTCCTATTGGTGTGCGGGCTCCATCTACGATAAAAGCGTCGTTCATGTCAAATTTGATTGGTGTATTTTAATCCCACAAATCTGAAGGATTTTCCAGAATTATTAAACGGATTTATTCACAACAGAAGTCTCCTGTTTAACTCAAAATGGGAGTGGCCTAAACAGGTCTGGTTGATAAACCCGAACTAAGCAATAGGATTTAAATGATTGATTTTCTATTGCGGATTTTGGGATAAATTTTATTCCAATATCAACTTGTGGGTACTATTTTCTGAATCCGACCGCAACCGTATGTAATACAATCCTTTTGGCAGTCCAAGCGATTTAAGGTTCAATTGAAAATTGCCATCCGACATTTGCTCCACACCTCTGTAAACCTGTTTTCCTGTTACATCGGTCATTAACAATTCAAAATCATCTTCAGCACCCGAAAACGAAGAAAATGTAATTTGATCCATTGCCGGATTTGGCCGCATGGTTATTCGTCCCTCATACAGATTTCCCATCATCACTACGTTGGACGAAAGCAGCTTACCTCCCTTTTCTTTTCCAACAAGTTTATAGTAAACCAGTTTTCTGGCTTCTGCTTTGGTTATTTTTTCAATATGAAGGCCTTCCTTGGAAATGCCTATTTCTGATATTTCATCAAAATGGTGGCCATCAAAACTCCTTTGTAGTTTTAAGCTTTCGGCACTTTCAACATCATCCAATTTGTATCTGAGAACATGATTTCCATTCGTTTCTTTTCTTCCAGACAACCAAATCTGACTTAGGCTTAATGGGGTATTCTCAGTAAATGCTGCTTCTGCAAACCGAAACTCCGACATTGAATTAAAGCTGGTTTCAAAATAATAACCATCCATAAAAGGCACCCACGTTCCTGCTTTGGTAAACAAGCTGCTACCCGGTCCGGCTATGTTGTCAAACAAATCAAAGTTCTCAATGGGACCCGAATATTTATGCAAGCCAAGCTGTTGAAAAGATTTTACAACGGAAGAAAAGTTAATCAGATTCAATATTTCCTGATGACGCACAAAAAACCGAACAGGAAGGCTGGAAGTCAGGCCATTGGCCGGATTCACCACCCAATTTCTATCCAGGTAGTAAAGACCTTCATTTTCACGAACCGGGCCGTTATTTACCTGAACATTTACAGAAACGGTTCCCAAATTCTGATTGTCTAAAAACCCAAAAATCCTGTGGCCGGAGGCATTGTTCACAAAAACCCAGTTACCGGAATTATTGGATGTGGCGGTTCTGTTAAATAAATCACCTGCTGTACTGTGAATGGCAGTTGAAGAATAAATATGAAAATCATCAAAAGCGACACCGTCCTGGTTTACAGAACCATCTGAAGTAAAGCGGATTCTGAATTTTGTACTCACCGAAACTGCGCCAGCAGGAATCGGGCAGGAAACACCTCTCCATGGAGTTTGGCCATCATGCCAGGTATTATTCGCAGTTCTATTATACCAGTTGGTTGATCCCAGCTGTCCGGAAGTGCCCAATTTGGTCCATGCGCCACCATTGGCAGAATATTCTACCCAAACAAAATCCCAATCCTTCTCAGTAACCGAAGCATAAGAGAAAGAAACCATGCCATTACTTAAACCTGTTAGATTAAAACATGGTGATTCTACCCAGGAATCTGAATTGTCAGCATAGTTGCCAAAAGCATTCGTTACCCAACAAATACTTCCATTGGCAGCATTTTTGATTTGACTCTTCGCGGGTGTAGGGATGGTTGCTACCCAGGTTGAATTGGTTCCTCCAGCTATCCAGCCAGAATTGCCCGCTTCAAACCCTTCCAGATAAGGATAGCTAACCACAGTTGGTACTACTACAAAATTTTTGATTGAATCATTGATTTTATACAAATCTGCCTGTGGACTTGGCCCCGTCCAATCAACCCAAACTGAAATGTTATATGTTGGACTTCCGGTTAGCGTTATTTGGTCAGGAAAGGTAAAATCAAGGGTTTGGCCGGGTGTTAAGCCCGGAATAGAGGCTGTTACCACTGACTGATTGTTAATCCGATATTGAATGGGGATATTTGAAAGGACAGCACTTGAATTATTCCTAACCCGCACCGTCAGATTTTGTGCGCCACTTGCGCCACAAGACGAAACCGGATTTAAAACAGAAACCAGGGCCAAATCATTTCCACCTTCAGAAAGCCGCACATTATCAAAAGTATAACCCTGATTTAATGTGGTGCTGGTAGCTGTATTTCCTGGTTCGCTGCCAAAACGAATTTGAAAGCTTGTTCCAATGGTTTGTGCCCCCAAGGCAGATTTGATGTCCAATCCTCGCACTTTATTTACCGTTCCGGCTACGCCCTGGTTGGCAAACAAATCATACACCTGGACCCAGGCCTGCGCATCTGTTCCTCTTGCCCAGACTCTTTCCCATGTGTTGTTTAATTCCCCATGGTGCATGTAGTCAAAATCAATTAAAATGCTTGACGTGGTGCTATATCCACTCATATTAACAGTGTAAATGAGCGAGTTCTGCACATTTACACCCGAAGTGGAGCGGTCCATTGTAATGGTTCTTGTGCTTGTGATACCTTCAATGGCTGGTAGAAAATTGGTCCTTAACCTGGAGCTGGCGTTATTTCCGCTGAAATCAAATCTGGTAATTCCTGGAATGCCAAAAGCTGTATTTAAATAGGTTGCTGGCGTTGCTGATTCAAAATTTTCAGTAAGCGGAAGTGTTATGGCCGAATTTGCGAGTTGTCGCACCGTTAACGAAATGGCATTGTTGCTGGCATTGTTGTCACCAGCCAGATCTGACCAGATAACAAAATTATAGCTTCCCGGGCTTGCCATATTTGCTGGAGATGAAAAAGTCAAAGTACTAGTTAAAGTATTGGCATTAAGTAATCCTGTAAAAAACGTTGTTTGGGTAGGCCCTCCATTCAGAGTGTAATTGAGAGGAACAGAAACCAGATTCAGGTTGTTATTTCCGTAGTTTTTCAAAGTTACCTGGATTGATTCAGCCGCTGTTCTTGAATTCGATGTTGACTCTCTTCCATCAATCGGGGCCACAATGGCATAAATCCCAATGTCATTGGTAATAGGGCAAGCGGTTAATGCAGAAGGAGTTCCAGAAATTGCAGTGCTTCTCCGACTAAAATATCCTGAAGAATGAACGCCCCTTACGGCATACCAATACTGTTGCCCATTTACAAGATTAGAAAAGCTAAAACTTGTGCCTGAAGTCGTCGCAGCCAAATCGAAACTGCTGCCGTTCCATCTATAAACTTCATAAGAGGAAGTATTTGCTACGGCTGGCCAGGATAAGTAAACATGCCTGTCGCAAACTGTAGCAACTGGAACCGGAGTTCCCAGGACGGTAAAATTATAGTCACTTAAATCGCTTAAACCTGCACCGCCAACCTGTAAAACCCGAACCCTCATTTTGTCAGAAGCAATGGCAGGAACAGTCCAGTTAAATCTTCTGTTTGCTATGTTTTGAGCGGTGGTGATATTGGTCCAGTTTGTACCTTCATCTGTGGAATATTGAAGTGTAAATGTTCCGGTGGTCAATCCAAAGGCATCCCAACGGATGGTTTGTGTGGTTCCCGGTGTGAAAAGCTCACCTCCAAAAGGATGCGTAACCGTTACAGATGGACTCAAATTTTCATACACCAGATAAAATTTCTGAGGACCAAATGGAATACTTGGTCCAGTTATCCGCATGGTATAATTTCCGGCAACAGGGGTATTTAATGTTACTTGTTCAATATTATTGAGGTTATCTACACCTCTTGTTGCCACAGTATTGGCATTAACAATGGCTGGTGTTGGGTCTAAAGTCCAAGGATTCCAGGCTACGGCCGATGGGTCAATTACCTGAAGATTCAAATTGTTAACCAAAGCCGGGGAAGCTGAAGCGGAGGCTTCTTTATCTGCCCAATACAACAAAACCCTAACCTGAGAAACACCGGCAGGAACTGTTAAGGTGTAATCCAAAGTACCTCCCTGGCTTATCGAATTGGTGATGTATCGGCTTTCCTCTAAAGCAGTTACTGCCCTTAGCATGTTGATTCTTCCAAAGCCATGACGGTAATCTACGTTGGCATTTCCAACATCATCAGCAGTGTTACAGGTTACAGCTTTTATCAACGCACCATCTGGGTCCTGGCCAGAATTTAACTGTCTGAACCTTTGATAAAGCAATAATAGCGAACCCGTTACTCCGGGAGTGGCCATACTCGTTCCTTGTTTTAAACCATATGCATTTGTTGGAATGGTGGAATTTACAGAAGTTCCAACAGCCACAATTTCCGGCTTTACCCGTCCGTCTCCACAAGGCCCCCGACTGCTAAATCCTGCCAGGACATCATCTGAACTTGCGGCACCTACAATAAGGGCATTTTTTGAATTTCCATAGCCATTTGAAATGGTTCCAAATCCTCCAGTATAACTTCCGCAAGGTGTTATACCTCCATCATTGGAAGCTGCAAAGCAATGCATGATTTTTGGGTTGGCCAGAAGTTGCTGGTCAATATCCCTTGAAGTAGTTCCATAGCTTCCATAGGTTCCAGTTGCAGGACATGCAATGGCAAATCCGTAAGAATTATTGGTAACCACCATTTTATAGGTACTGTAAAAAGTTGGCGCTCCCCAAACAATGGCGCTGGTTTGCTCTGTCACAAGGGAGCATTCAGGTGCCATTCCTCTGTTGTCCGGATTGATAACGCCTGCTCCCCCAACAGTGCCGGAAACGTGGTCACCATGGTCGCCAAAAGAAACTATCGTATTTGGATTTACGTTGATTAGTCTTGTTCCAAAATCGAGGTGTGGCCTCACAAAACCACCATCTCCAACCCCTCCACAAATATTTTGACCTCGTAAATTTCTGCCTAAGCTGTTGTTTAATACATTGTCTCTGTGGGTGGCCACGCCTGCATAATTGTTGATTTCATCTTTTTGTCCACCGGGTTCAATCCACTGAACTGCTGGAATTTTGGCTATGTTTTTAATATTTTCAAATGCAGTTTCTCCAGTAAAAGTGTTGGCATTTGGCCTTTGCTTTATGTTTTTTAATCCTTTTTGGGAAAGTTCAGCAACAATCTTTTTTACCTCTGTTTTCGAATAAACGGAAATATTAACGATTACATCACTCCCTTGCTTTGCGTAAGCGGGTACATCTGAAACAAACAAAAGGGCCTGGTTTAGTTTTATGTTTTCAGAAACGAATTCCAAATACCTGATTCCATATCCTTTGAGGCTGGAAATTGCATTTTGGCTTGGAATGGAAATTATGAAGGCGTTGTTTGGAATGTAATCCAGAAATTCCACGCCAAGTTCCGTACTTAGCTTTTGTTTGGCTGCATCATTGGGCATTTCCAGGAACTGAGCCAGCAAATAACACTTGCCTTCAAACGATTTTATTTCAATGGTTTCTCTATCCGGATTAAAACTTGCGCTATTCGATATCGGTATTTGGTTGCCCGATTTTAACAGCAATGTAAAATCAGTATTATTTTGACTAAAGCTTAGGAAACTACAAAATAGATATAAGACAAACGCGGTAAAATATTTTTGCATGTTCTCTGGTTCAACGAAATCGAATTAACTCTATTATATTTTTATTGTTTAAGGATTTTAGAGGAGTGAATAGAAACACCATCTTAACGTATAAAAAATACCAGCTCTTTGTAAATCCAGGTCAAAGATTGCGAAAATTAAGTTTTGAAAAATGTAGTTAACAATCAATTTTCTTCCCTTTTCCACACCATCTTGGATTAGCTTTGCGGAGCATAAATTCGTCAATTTACATTTGATTTTTTATTTCCGTTTTTTTCTGATTTGTCTGGCGTTTTGCCTTTTTTCCGGACTTAGGTCTCTTGCAGAAAAGCCAAAAAAAGTGACTTCCGCCTCTGCTTTGGATGCCAGAATTTTGAGATATATCAAAAACAGGGATTTTCCCGGAGCTGTCTTGTATGTTAGAAAAGGGAACAAGAATTTTATTTACAAAAGTTGGGGAGAAACCTATTATGGCTCAAAAAAGCGACCCGATATCAATAAAAGTATGTATGACCTTGCGTCTGTAACAAAGGCCATTGCCGTTTCGACCACCATCATGCACCTGGCTGAAACTGGAAAAGTCAACATTTATGATACACTTGGTAAATATGTAAAGGCCACAAGAGGATTTCCCTTGGGAAAACTCCCAATAGAACGTTTGCTTTCCCACAAAACTGGATTACCTCCTTACTATTTCAGCAACTACTGGTTGATTTGCACCAACTTATGGAACGAAAAGACATTTTCTCCAATTGCAACACCAGCTTTTCCAGACCCTTACCGCGGAAAATTCCTACCCAAAGGGTATCGGCAAATCATGCTGAATGACCTTTGCCAGTTACCTTTCACAGGTAGGCCGAAAACAATTTATTCGGATCTAAACTATATTTTACTGGGATGTTTGATTGAAGAAGTTACAAAAAAGCGCTTAGATGTTTATTTAAAAAACTGGCTTTTAGATCCAATGAACTTAAAGTCAACCTCATTTAATCCACTGGTGAACGGATTTTCAATGGATAGAATTGTTCCTACGAAAGAAAATCCCATTTACCATGGATGGGTAAATGATGATGAAGCCGCCAAGCTTGCAGGAATTTGCGGGGCTTCTGGTTTATTTTCTACTGCCTCTGACCTTTCCAATATTGGAGAAATGCTTTCAGATGGCGGAATTTATAAAGGTCAAAGGTTTTTAAAATTAGCGACGATCAAGAAATTTGCATGGTTTGTAGAACCTGGCCATGTGCGGGCTTTGGGATGGCAAAAACCAGCTTCCAGCAAAAGAATAAAGACAATTGCACCACCGAAAGCATCCATAACCTCTTTTGGTCACACGGGTTACACTGGTACATTATTCTGGGTTGACCCAAAAAAAGATTTGGTAATCATATTTTTAACAAATGTAACCTATCCAAAAGACAAAGGCTCTACATTTAAAAGAAAGGCAGGCTACAAAACCATCCTCCGCCTGGTTTATGATTTGATTTGAACCCGGAATTGCCATTAGGAAATCCCCATCTGCCGACGGGCAGGAATTCCGGGTCTAAACTGCTTCAAATCAGAATCTTTGCCACCTTTCCATCTGTATCCTTAGCGCTGCTCCGAATTTGGAGTCCTGATTTTTTGCTTATTAGCCTATCAAAACGAAGTCATAATGACAAATCCGGATTAAGCACAATAAAATTCAAGTTCAGATTCTTCAAAAGGTATCCTTATCATTGCACCCACTTCTGTTTTAGAAAAATTCTCATATTTTAAATCATTCCAAAACAACCGAATGTCAGAACCTCTCAAAAAAGGTGTATTCAATGCAGCAGTTATTATTTCTGCAATTGGCTATTTTGTTGATATCTATGACCTTATCATCTTTAACGTTGTAAAAAAACGAAGTCTGGAAGCAATCGGATATGTAGGTGAAGCTTTCAAAACGCAGGAAATTTTCCTATTCAACCTTCAAATGATTGGTATGTTGCTGGGAGGAATATTATGGGGAATTTTAGGAGATAAAAAGGGCAGAGCATCGGTATTGTTTGGGTCTATTCTGATGTATTCCCTGGCCAACATTGCCAATGCTTTTGTAACCAACATCGAAATGTATGGGCTTTGCAGGTTTGTAGCGGGTGTAGGTTTGGCTGGAGAGTTGGGTGCGGGTATTACGCTGGTTCTTGAATCTATGGATAAAGAAAAACGAGGCTATGGCACAATGATAATTGTAACTCTTGGCGCATTGGGTGCGGTTGTGGCAAGTTTTGTTGGCAGAATAGATTGGCAGTTGGCATATATTACAGGTGGAGTAATGGGTCTGTTGATTTTGCTCCTTCGGGTTTCCAGTCTGGAATCAGGAATGTTCAAAAACATGAAAGGTAAAGCCCTGAAGCAAGGAAACCTTTTGGTTTTATTCAGTTCCAAGGATAGAATTTTCAGATATCTGGGCTGCATTGTGATCGGCCTTCCGGTTTGGTTTGTTATTGGCATTTTAATAAATCTCTCAGAACGTTTTGCATACCAGATAGGAATTACAGAAGGGCAGGTAACGGTTGCTGATTCTGTTCTTTTTGCTTATTTAGGACTAAGTTTTGGCGATTTAATTTCTGGTTTTTTTAGCCAGATTTTCAAAAACCGACGTAAAATTATTTTTGGGTACCTCATCGCCAACCTGATTCTGGTGCTCGTATTTCTATTTTCCAGAGAAATTTCTGCCAACATGTTTTCCTTATTGTGTTTCCTTTTAGGGGCCGCAACAGGTTATTGGGCTTTGTTTGTAACGGTTGCTGCAGAACAATTTGGAACAAATCTTCGTTCTACTGTTGCCAATACTGTTCCAAATTTTGTCAGGGGCGCAGTTGTTCCAATTACTTTGGGATACAAATATTTTGAAAGTGCACTTTTCGATCCAGTCGGTGCTGCTTTAATTGTTGGGTTTATTTGCCTTGCCCTGGCTGCCTGGGGAACATACAGGGTTCATGAAACCTTTGGAAAAGACCTGGATTACATTGAAGAATAAAAATTTACGATAGTTCAATTATGATTATCTCTTTGATTGCTGCCGCGTCAACCAACCGGGTTATTGGAGTTGGCAACGATTTGCCATGGAGTCTTCCGGCCGATATGAAATTTTTTAAAGAAAAAACTACAGGCCATTGTATTTTGATGGGCAGAAAAACCTGGAATATTTTAGGGAAAGCACTCCCCGGGAGAACTTCATTGGTTGTGTCCGGAAAAAAACAGGTTTTACCAGACAATACATTCGGTTTTCTATCCATTTCAGAGGCAGTTTTATTTGCAAAAAATAGTGGAGAAAAAGAGTTAATGGTAATCGGGGGTGGAGAAATTTATGCCCACACTTTGCCATTGGCAGACCGCATTTATCTCACCCATGTCCGAACAAAAATTGAAAACGGAACTGCTTTTTTTCCTCCTATCAAGTCCACTGAATGGAAAATCGTATCTGACCAAAACCACCCTAAGGACGAGAAAAATAGTCTTGAAATGGAGTTTCTGGTTTTGGAAAGGATAAAACCCACTTCAAAGGAAAATTTGTAATCAGGATTAATTGAAGGTTTAACCCGGAATTGCAATTAGGAAAAACCTGCAGGCAGACATGTATTCCGAGTCTAAACTTCTTAAAATTTGAGGCTTTGCTGCCTTTTCTTCTAAATCGGTAGCGCTGGCAGGAATTTCGAATAAAGGGTACTGTTTTTTGCGCTTTAGCATCTCGTAACGATGTTCTAGCGATAAATCCAGGTTAAACATTAAAAACGGTTGCCACTAAAAACCAGAAACATCCGAGGTGCTTTCTGTTTTATAAATAGGAAATTTTAATTTTTTCCGCCCCGTTCCTTAAAAATCAGGGCTATTTTTGCCACCTCTTAAAACAATACAAAATGGAAATCGGCCATATTGGTCATGCCTCAGTAATTATTGCCTTTATCTCAGCCCTTTACGGGGTTTACGTTCTTTTCTTTGCTCAAAAACCTGAAAATCCTCAGTTTGAAACTTATACCAAGGCTTCAAAGTGGGCATTTGGGATTCATGCAATGTCCGTATTCGGGATAATATCCAGTTTATTTTATATTATTTACAGCCACCAGTACCAATACCATTATGCCTGGAGCCACTCCAGTAGGTTATTGCCTGTCTATTACATGATTTCCTGTTTTTGGGAAGGACAGGAAGGAAGCTTTCTTCTTTGGATTTTTTGGCATATTGTGATTGGATTTTTCCTTTTAAATGCCTCACCAAAATGGCGAAGTCAGATTTGGATTGTCTATTTTTCTGTTCAGGCTTTTCTGGTTTCCATGTTGATTGGTGTCATCATTCCGGGATTAGATTGGAAATTAGGTAGTTCGCCATTCATTTTATTGCGTGAAGTTCAGCCAGATGCTCCCGTTTTTGCCATAAACCCCCAATATGTTCCTGAGGATGGAAGAGGCTTAAATCCTTTGCTTCAAAACTATTGGATGGTCATTCATCCCCCAACTTTGTTCCTTGGTTTTGCCCTTACGCTGGTTCCATTCTGTTATGCCATTGCTGCATTATGGACAAAAAGATATACTGAATGGATTAGGCCTGCCATTGCCTGGACAAGTCTAGGGGCTGGAGTTCTGGGAATTGGCATTGCGATGGGTGCTTATTGGGCATATGAGACGCTTAATTTTGGGGGATATTGGAATTGGGACCCCGTAGAAAATGCAGTTTATATTCCTTGGTTGATTATGGTGGCTGCACTCCACATGCTCATGATTTTTCAAAGCCGAAAATCCGGATTGGGTGCCGCCTTTGTTTTGGTCATCATGAGTTTTACCCTCGTCTTGTATGCTACTTTCCTAACCAGAAGTGGCATTTTAGGTAATGCTTCTGTTCATTCATTTACTGACCTCGGCCTTTCCGGGCAGTTACTGGTCTATTTACTGGTTTACAGCGCCTTGTCTATTATTTTGCTTTCATACAGGTGGCGCCATTTACCCCATAGCCCTAAAGAAATGGAAATCTATTCCAAAGAGTTTTGGGTTTCGGGCGGGGTATTGGTACTGGCTTTGGCTTCTTTTCAGGTGCTGGCTTCAACTTCCATTCCGGTTTATAATTCCATTTCGAAATCTTTTGGATTTGAACTAAATCTTGCGCCTCCAGCAGACCCCATCATGCACTACACCCAATGGCAAATGGCATTTTTTATGTTCATCACCATTTTGACTGGAATTGGTCAATTCTTTTTTTGGAAAAACGAAAGTCCTAAATCTATTCTCAAAAGCCTTGGGTTACCTTTAAATATCGCACTTGCAGCAAGCACTTGCCTGATTCTATTTGTAGGAATGGACAATTGGAAGTGGATCCTTTTTCTGGCAATGGCCTTGTTTGGAGCCGTGGCTAACATTCAAATGCTCATTCGGTTAATGAAAGCCAAAACTACCTTAACAGGAGGTGCATTTGCCCACCTTGGGGTGGCTTTATGTTTAATTGGAATCCTTTTCTCAGCAGGCTATAGCAAGGTTGTGAGTCTCAACACTACCGGTTCAGTTTATAGAAAAGATTTTTCAACGGAGATGAACAGGGATAATATCCTTATGTGGCGGCATACACCTCAAAAAATGGGGCAATACACCATCTTTTATAAAGGCCCAAGGTTGGAATTAAAAAATGGATTGGGGTATGTGAACAAAGATATTCTCGTTCAATCAGATGAACCGCACAAAGGAATTCTGACTGATTCAGTTTTGTTGGCAGGTAACTGGAAAAATCCAGGAGACACGCTGGAATTTTATCCGGAAAATACTTACTATCAAATTGAATATAATGATTCTACCGGCAAGAAATTTACGCTATACCCCAGAGCACAGGTTAATCCCAATATGGGTCTCATCGCTTCACCAGACATTATGAAATTTGCGGGAAAAGATTTATATACCCACGTCACTTCGATACCAAGCCCTGATGAAGAAATAAAATATTCAGCGCCAGCGCCTGTTACCATTCACGCCGGCGATACTTTCTTTATTGCTGACCATGTAGCTGTATTGCAAAAAGTTCAGAAACTCAGTCCGGCATTGCAAGCCTCAATAGGACCAACAGATGCTGCTGTGGAGGCCGTAATAAAAATATATGGAAATGAAAATCAGGTATTTGTGGCTAAACCAATATTTTTAATCCGAAATCAGGAAATTGGAATTTTACCGGATGTAGTAGAAGATGTTGGGGCAAGAATCGCTTTGGCAGAAATAAATCCAACCGACCAGACTTTTACCATTTCCGTTGAAACTGCAAAAACAGATTGGATAATATTAAAGGCTGTTGAAAAACCAGGAATCAATATTTTATGGATAGGCGTCCTTGTAATGACCTTTGGATTTATGATGAGCGTTTATCGCCGGTTTTCTGAAGATAAACCAAGATTGGCCAAATCACTTTAATTTGGGTGAAAGCCTCCTGAAAGACAAAGTCAATTGATCAGGCCTTTAAAAATAGTTGGATAATAAGTTCATCCAACCGTTTTACCCCAACAATTTCGAGCTTGAATTTGTCCGTACTTATTTTTGAAAAATTATATGTGGAAACAAATATTTTTTTGAAGCCCAATCTATCTGCCTCTGCAAGCCGGCTTTCAATCCGGGTTACAGCCCTTACTTCTCCCCCAAGCCCTACTTCACCCGCAAAGCATACCGATGCAGGAATGATTCGGTTTTCCATAGAGGAAATGAGTGAAACGCAAACAGCAAGGTCAATGGCTGGATCTTCTACCTTTAGCCCACCAGCAATATTTAGAAAAACGTCCTGATTTCCAAGGCGAAATCCGCCTCTTTTTTCTAAAACAGCCAGCAACATAGATAACCTTTTACCATCAAATCCGGTCCCGGATCTTTGAGGAGTCGGGTATCCACTCTGGGTAACAAGAGATTGAATTTCAATCATCAAGGGCCGGTTTCCCTCCAACATCGAACCAATGGCAACCCCACTTAATTCATCTTCTTTATGGCTAAGCAATATTTCTGATGGATTTAAAACGGGTTTCAAGCCCTCTCCCATCATTTCATAAATTCCTAGTTCTGAAGAGGATCCAAACCTGTTTTTTATGGTTCTCAGGATTCTGAAATTCATGTGCTTTTCTCCTTCAAACATTAAAACGGTATCAACCATATGTTCCAATAATTTGGGACCGGCAATGGTTCCATCTTTAGTTATATGGCCAATAATAAAAGTAGTTACCAAGGACTCTTTTGCAAACCTGAGCAAAGTTCCGGCACATTCTCTAACCTGGGAAACTGAGCCCGGTGAGCCTTCCAACCTGGAGGTATATAGGGTTTGGATTGAGTCTATTATTAACAAATCAGGCTGTAAATCAACTGCATATCCAAGGATTTGGCCTAGCTCTGTTTCATTAAGGACATAACAATTTTCATTGGAAATCCCCAAGCGATCAGCCCTCATTTTTATTTGTTGATGACTTTCTTCCCCACTTACATACAAAACTTTTCTTCCAGGTAGGGCCAAAGCTTCCTGAAGCATCAATGTTGATTTTCCAATTCCTGGCTCGCCTCCAATTAACACAAAACTGGCGGGTACAATTCCTCCGCCTAAAACCCTTGACAATTCCGGGTCAATGGTTTCCATTCTTGCTTGACTTTCAGAGGTAATCTCTTCTATCTTTTTTAGCTTTTGGCCTGGGTTGGTTTGGTGAACTGGCGACCACCCTGATGACACCTCTTTTTGGACCAATTCTTCCACCAAAGTATTCCATTCGTTACAGGAGGGACATTTCCCCTGCCATTTGGGAGATTCATACCCACAATTCTGGCAAAAAAAAGCTGTTTTTGATTTTGCCATTTTTAGAAACTGGTTGTTGTGGAGTTTACCATAGAAGTAAAAAATAAGCGACCGAAACTTAGTTCCGGTCGCCTTGGGTTAAAATAGAATGACGAAAGGGATTACGCAATCTGAATTTATAAAATCTGTTTAGTTCTTTACTAATTTTTGAGTCTTAATACCTTGAGGTGAAATCAATTTAAGAATGTAAATTCCTTGAGATAAGCCATCTGTAGAAATTTCAATTGTTGAATTTTCCTGGTTCACAATTTTCTTCAATTGCTTGCCATTCAAGTCAGCAATTTGAATCTCAGAAACCTCTGAAGCTCCAAAAACAAAAAACTTGTCATTGGTTGGGTTTGGAAAAACCTCAATTTTATCTTTAGAGATTCCTGCTTTGGTTGACAAAACAGGTGAACTTCCAACCAAACGGAAACGGCTGTTTATATTCAAATCACTTTCCTGAATTTGAAAAGGGAAAAGAAAATCTTCCTGAATCAATTGACTAAATCCGGTGGCAAGGTCCTTGAAATACCATGTCTTACCTTCAAATATTTCTGAACCAATTTTTATTTGTAAGAAATAACTGCCGGTCAACGAAAGATCAAAACCTAAAGTTATACTATCCGCCTGATCGAACGGCCTTGCCTGAATAGATGCTTTTATTCCTTCAGAAGTCAAAGAAAACAAATTGGTCCCTGCGGAAACATAAAGCTTATTGGCATCATAATAGGCATCAAATCCAGGAGTACTTTCCTCCATCCATCTGACTGCAGATTCATCATATTTACCATCAGGAGCCCTTAAAGTAAACCTTGCGACATCACCTTCTGCCGCATTGGTTCTGACAAAGGTATTGGCCTGTGGTACCAAAGGCTTTGCATTTTCGTCAATAGACAAAGAAGCTCCTGTTGTTGATGCCTTTACAAAAAATCCCTGCCCCGAAGGTATGTATCTTCCAAGTCCAAACGTAGACAAACCAGTTCCCTGGGTATAAGTCCCATAATTACCAACATCATGGTTCCAAATATGGTATTGGCCATCAACAGAAGACTTATTCAGAATGTGCCAATCAATTTCACAAGGATAAGGGTTTGCTATATAGTTCCAGCCTCCTCCGCCATAACCTCCAGGTGTGAAGGTAATGTTAAAAGTTTTAGGTCCGGTATAAATAGAACCATCGTTATCAAAAACAGCTCCATTGTTAAAAAATCCTTGATTCAAATAAGCCCTGTATCCTCTTCCAACTTCGAGATTTTGTGGAACAAATTCCCAACCATTGATTTGTTCACCTACATTCAGAGTACCTGCCTCGTTGTGTAAAAAAAGAAAATTATTTGTTATGGTAAAGTCATCTACCCATTCTGCCTGGGTTTGTCCTAAAACAGGAGTTCCAACATAATGCCAACCTGGTTGATTGCCAGAAACATACCGTTGAACTGTGGCATTACCAATAATAGAAGCTCCAGATTCAATTGTAGCTACCCTTGCCGTACCCAATGAATTTGAAACCAAAATCAGATTTCCATTGGTATTGAAAGGTCCATTTTGAAGTTTTAACGTTCCTGTCAGTTCAGTTTGGCCTGATAAATTCGCCCCAACTGAATTATCAATGGTCAAATTCTGGATTTTGCCTTTCCAGGTTTGAGAGGAGCTGCCTTTCAAAACAACAGTTGCTAAAACAGAAGAATTTGAAAGATTTTCCCCATTTCCAAAAAGCTCTACGGAAGAAAATGCCGAAAAACTTTTTCCTGGTTCTAATGTGAAATTTTTTGCAACAAACCCTGCACCGGCATAGTTCTGGGCAATAACCACATCAATATTTTGATTAGGTTCACCTTGATCCCAAGCAGAACCATTCCAGATTGTAACTGTCGGAGTTAGCAACAGGTCAGAAAAGTGATTGTCGCTGTTGTTAAATGAAACATCCAATTTATCATCGGCCAAAACCTTGCCGGTAAACTGGTTTTCAGATTTTTCCAGACCTGAAAATTGCCTGGAGGTTTTTCTGAGTTCCTGATTCTTTAAATGACTTTCTTTTTTTACAATTCCTTTAGCCAGACCCTCCAATGAAAAAGCATTGGTTAAAGAAAGAAGAAGAAGAAAAGACCAGAAATTTTTAACAATTTGGTAGAGTTTAACCATAAGCAGGCCAGCGTGTTTTTTTTATTGGGTAAATGTATGAAATTTCCAATAAAAATTACATTCTTTTTGTGAAAAATATTTGATTTAATTTTGAATAATTACGTCAAATATTGATATGCAGTTGTGAAAAATGCTTCAAATCTCCAAAAACAAAAAGCACGCTAATTTTCCAGCGCCACAATTTTTTTTTCTACACCCTCGAAATTTTCAGAAATAAAGGATGAAAACCACTTTCCCGAGTCTTTAATAACTCTTTTTTGGGTCTCAAAATCAAGGTAAACCAAACCAAATCGGGGTCTGTATCCTTCTGCCCATTCAAAATTATCCATCAAAGTCCAAACAAAATATCCCCGCACATCTATTCCTTCATTTTTTGCTCTTAAAACTTGTGAAATATGAGATTGCAGATATTCAACTCGTAAGGGATCTTTTAACTCATTGCTACCGTCCCAATTATCCTTGAAAGCCGCTCCGTTTTCAGTAACCAGTAAAGGGATTTCCGGTCTGTAACGGGAGAATTTTTTCAACATTTCATAAATGGATTCCGGATAAACCTCCCACTCCATTTCCGTATGCGGAACACCTCGCTTTTTGGCATTGACCAACCGTGCCTTTAAATAAGGAACATACCAGCAAGATTCAACGATTTCTCTGGTATAGTTTTGAACACCAATGAAATCCAGATCAACTTTTAAGTTCTTTTCATCCTCTGGCCTCATCAGCTTTTCTACTTTGTTCAGCACATTGAGGTCAGAAAGCGGAAATCCCAAACCACAAGCAGGTTCTATAAACAATCGATTAAGCAATGCATCGGCCTTTTTTGCAGCAATTAGGTCGGCTTCTGAGTTTGTTCTGGGGGTAATAAATGAACATGAATAGGTAGACCCAATATTTATGCTGGATTGATGACTCCTTAATTTTTTTTTTTTTTTTCCAGTGCACAAAGCGGCATGGAGCATGGCAGGAATGAAATTTGAAAATCCCCGCCTTCCTGGCGCATGATAACCGAGAAAATGACCTGCCCCCGTAAAAACCATTGGCTCATTGAGCACCATCCAGTTTTGAATTCCCCTGTTTCCAAGATGCTTCCCAATCGTTTCAGAATAATATTCAAACCAATTCAAGACCTCCCGATTGGTCCAACCCCCTTTGTCTTCCAGAACCTGCGGAAGGTCCCAATGGTAAAGTGTCGGCCATGGTTCAATTCCATGTTCTAACAACTCATCACAAAGTGATTTATAAAAATCAAGCCCTTTATGGTTGATGGGCCCGGTTCCGTTTGGCAAAATTCTACTCCAGGAAAGGGAAAACCTGAAATTTTTTATTCCAAGATTTTTTATCAATTGGATGTCTTCCCTGTATCGGTGGTAAAAATCGCATGCGATTTTTGGATTTTGTCCCTGGAATATTTTACCCTTTTTCATTGAAAAAGTATCCCAGATGGAAGGAGATTTTCCATCTTCATTCCATGCACCTTCGGTTTGAGGGGCTGCAGTAGAAACTCCCCAGATAAAATCAGGACCGAAGTTTTTCCTATTGAACTTATCTATTTGTATTTCAGACAAATGCTTGTAATCAAGATGCCAAAACAGTTTGAACCGGATAAACTGCCCTTGAAAAATTTATTTCCTGGTGCTTTACCTTCACTGTTTGCAAAATAGTTTTTACTATCGATTCAGTTTCATTTGGAAATTCCATTTGGATGGGCTTGCTGAATTCCAACCAATCTTCAATCTGATCCACATATTTCCGCTTTAAACTCTTAAGGGTTCTGATGCCCAATTCGGCCAATGCCGCAGCATTGCATTGTTGTTCATATTGATTTTTCATAGGAATGACCATCAACTTTTTTCCCATAAAAATGGCTTCCGCAGGTGTTTCAAACCCCGCACCGCAAAGTACAGCTTTACTACTGGCCATACTTTTCATAAAAGCTTCATTTTCAATTGGCCTAATCCAAATATTGGCAATTTTGAATGCCCTGTTTGTATGCTTGGAAAACACATGCCACTCCTCATTGGGTAATTGTGAAAGCACTTTGATGAGCTTTTCATTGTCATACGCAGGGAGGTAAACAGTAATGTGATTTTCATCTGACACTAACAACTCTCTTACTTGCTGGCGAATCACCGGTGTAAATATTCCTTTGGCAAATCCTTTAAAATGAAATCCAAATCCATATTCGACAGGTGCATAATGTGCCAAAACCATTTTTCCTATCCAGTCAGATTTTGCCGGTTTTGGGGATTTTGGATGCAAAACAGCAAACTGATGGCTCAAAGAAATACAATGAACTCCTTTTAACCGTGCTGCCCAGGCTGAAACAGGTTCAAAATCGTTAACGATCAAATCATAATCTTTGACGGGTAGTTCTTTAACCTCCTTCAGAAATTTTCTTGTTATGCACTTTTTGAAAGTTTGCAACAAGTCTACATTGCCTTTTTTGCCAAAAATAAAACCCATTCCATTTAATCTGAATTTCACATCAAAACCCAGTGGAACATCGGCTTGAATACCGGAAATAAGCACGTCAACGTTTGCATATTTTTTCAATTCCGGAATAATATCTCTCGCCCTTGAGATGTGGCCGTTCCCGGTTCCCTGTATTGCATATAAGATTTTCATTTTTCCTGATTGGGGTTCGAATTATAAAAAAGTTGATTTCAAAATAATTAACTGGCTCTTTTTTGGTTGAAACCAATGGATTGGAGCTCAACCTGAAGGAGTTGAAAGAGTTCATTTTTATCTGGGATGGCGTCATCCTCAATGGAAGCTTCCTCATTATCGGGATGTACCTGCAATTTCCACTCTCCATTATTATATTCTAATGCTGTCAGATTTTCAATCCAGTCTCCTGAGTTTAAATACCTTACAGATTTATTTCCAATGGTTATTATTTTATCAGATGGTTGGTGGATATGTCCACATATAACCGTATCAAACCCCTGATCTATTGCGATTTGAGCCACAGTTTCTTCAAATGAATTGATATATGAGACCGCTTTTTTAACAGATGCCTTTATTCTTCCTGAAAATGAAATTCTGCTTTTTCCAAAAAATTCGAGAATGCCATTCAAGGCAGCATTTATCAGAATCAGTGTATCGTAGCCGATGGCACCCAATTTTACCAACCACCGGGAATGCTGCATGGTTACATCAAATGCATCACCATGAAAAATCCATACCCGCTCATTTTCAAATTCAAGAACCGCTTTGTTTTGGATGGATAGCCGACCAAGTTTCATTCCACTAAATTTCCTAACCAATTCATCATGGTTGCCTGGAATGTAAATAACTTCTGTTTTTTTGCTCAGGAAGGTGAAAATCCTTTTTACCACCTTCATATGACTTTTGGGCCAATATCGTTTTGAAAATTGCCACATGTCAAAGATATCTCCGTTGAGAATCAATGTCTTGGGTTGAATTGTCTTGAGATAACTTTCCAAGGCTTTTGCCCTGCAACCGTATGTTCCCAGGTGGACGTCAGAAATAACGACTACATCCAGTTTTCTGCGCTTTGTTCCTTTCATTTCTGCGTTCTCTTCAGTTAAAATTTAAACTTGTGGAGAAACAGATAAATAAGAAAGTTTTCAAAAATTGATTTCACTGATTCCGAAAGTTGATTTCGGACCCAAATAAAATTAAACGGATTAAGCTATTCATTTCCTTAATATAAAGAAATGATTATCAATTTGGTGGCTGTTAACTTTAAATTAACAACATCCAAAAGGGATAGTCTGGAAAACTTACCAAATCCGGATTCTATCTTCCGGCTTTTTGTACAACTTATCCCCAGGCTTTACATCGAAGGCGTCGTACCAGGCATCCATATTGACAGGGGCCCCAATGGTTCTGAATTCGCCAGGTGAATGGTTGTCTGTCACGATGAGCTGGTTTGCCGTTTCAGGTAAGATATTGCCTCTCCAAACCTGGGCCCAGGAAAGAAAAAACCTTTGATCAGGGGTAAAACCATCCATTTTTTCCTTAGACTGACCCTGGTTTGTCATTTTAAAGGCTTCATAGGCCACATTGAGTCCGCCAAGATCTCCAATATTTTCACCGATCGTTAATTTTCCATTGACGTGAACGGTATCTAAAATGGTATATTCATCAAATTGCTTGACAAGGGCTACCGTTTTGGCTTCAAATTTTGTTTTATCTGCCTCTGTCCACCAGTTTCTAAGGGTACCATCGGCATCATATTTAGAACCACTATCGTCAAAACCATGGGACATTTCATGACCAATGACAGCACCGATACCTCCATAATTAACGGCATCATCGGCTTTAGGATCAAAAAATGGAAACTGAAGGATACCCGCTGGAAATACAATTTCGTTGAGCGTCGGGCTGTAATATGCATTTACTGTTGGTGGTGTCATTCCCCATCTTTCTCTGTCAACAGGCTTGCCCAATTGGTTTATCATAAAATCATAAGACCATTTTCCCACATTGATTTGGTTCTCGAAATATTTGCTTCTATCAATTGCAAGTCCTTTATAATCTTTCCATTTATTGGCATAGCCAACCTTAGGCCGGAAAGCGGCAAGTTTTGCCTGCGCTCTTTTCTTTGTTTCCGGGCTCATCCAATCCAATTGATCAATCCTTTTTCCAAATGCTTTCCTCAGGTTTTCAACGAGAATGTCCATCCTTGCTTTGGCTTCAGGCTTAAAATGCTCTTTTACATATAATTCACCTAAAAGATCTCCAAGAGCCCCATCCGTACCAGAAGACATTCTTTGCCATCTTGGAGTTTGCACTTTTTGGCCGGAAATGACCTGACTAAAAGCAAATGAAGCGTCATTAAAAGGCTTGCTGAGCATTGATGCTGAGCCCTTTAAAATATTCCATTTTAAATAAACCTTCCAGTCTTCCAAAGGAAGGGTTGTCAATAGATTATCTACCGAAACAAAAAAGGAAGGGTTTCCAACTAAAAGGGTGTCCTCTCCTTTTACCTTGAGCTGCGTCAAAATTTGATTCCAGTTCAGACCAGGAGTTGTTTTGTTAAAATCTGATATCCAAAATTTATTATAGGTTTTGTATGGATCCCGCATTTCAACCCTTGACATTTGAGCGGTAGCCAGCTTTTTTTCAATGTCATAAATCTGGGTCGCATACTTTTCTGCTTTGGCAGCTGGTTCATCTACCAACATAAAAAGGGTAGTGATGTATTTTTTGAATGCCTCCTGAATGGTAAGATTCCGCCCTTCTGATTTGAGGTAATAATCTCTGTCAGGCAAAGAAGTACCACCTTGTCCAAGCTGAGGCACCATTTTTTCAATATTCTTACGGTCCTGGCCTATGTAAAAACCAAACATTGGACTCGCCAAACCCATGATTCTTAAATAATTGGCCTCTTCGATAATACCTTGTCGCGTTGTGATTTTATCAACCCTTTCAAGATAGGGCAAAACAGGTGTTTTGCCCAGTTTGTCTATCAGATTGCTATCCATACCTGATGCATAAAAATCGCCTACTCTTTTGGTTGTTGAACCTGGTAAGGCGTTTTTATCTGCAGCAGCATTTTCAAGAATTTTTTTTACCGCCTGAATGTTAAATTCCCTCAATTGATTAAAACTACCCCAACGGGTTTCTTTTGGGGGGACCGGATTATTTTTAATCCACTTTCCACTGGCATAGTTATAGAAATCGTCTCCAGGCTTAACCGATAAATCCATATTGGCCTGATCAATAAATAATACAGGCCTCAGCTGGGCTTTTACAATGGCATTGAGACCCAGAAAGGCCAAAAATAAAATAGAAACAGAAAGTCTTTTTTGGTGCATTATAATTTTTTCGAAAGGCCAAAATTATAATTTTTTCAACAGGCAATGGGCTTTAGTTTTTCAAACCTTTGTCCTTGCAAAAAATCCGATTTTGAATTTTGAGTTGTTACTATTCAACAAACCTCTGATAAAGGTTTCAGATTTAATTTACCCAAAATCTACTTCAAGTCAAAATCAAGCTTTTGGGTGTTTTTAGAGTCGGTACCTACAAAAATATGAAACCTGCCTGGTTCAAGCTTTGTCATTCCATCTGCATTGAAAAAGGAAAATTCATTGTCTGTAAGGGTAAACTGAACGGTAGATTTTTCTCCTTTCTTAAGTTTTATCTTTTGGAAACCTTTTAATTCTTTCACGGGGCGGATGATGGAAGCTGCCAAATCTCTGATGTAAAGCTGAACTACTTCTTCGCCATCAAAATTACCGGAATTGGTAATGTTAACACTGGCAATCAAAGTCCCACCTTTTGACCCGGAAGAGGAACTCAATTTAAAATCGGAATACGTGAAATTAGTGTAGCTCAACCCGTATCCAAATGGATATAAAGGTTCGTTAGGAATATCGCGGTACCTGCTTTTCCAGCTCATATCTCCATCTGGTTCTGAGGGTAATGGCCTGCCTGTTTTGAAATGATTGTAATAAACCGGAATCTGTCCAACCGCATAAGGAAAGGTCATAACGGTTTTTCCACTTGGGTTAAATTGACCACTGAGAACATCAGCAATTGCACTTCCCGTTTCTGTCCCAAGTATCCAGCATTGAACTATAGAAGAAACCAATGGCTGAACTTCCGTTAAAATTAATGGCCTTCCGCTTGTAACAATTGCAACTATTGGTTTTCCTGTTTTTTGAAGCGCTTTCAAAAGCTGAATCTGGGCCTCTGGAATAGCCGGATTGGCTAATGCACGATCCTCTCCCGCCATTTTTCCACTGATACCAATATTTACAAGGATAACCTCTGCAAGACTGGCCTTTTCAACGGCCTCTTTGATAAGAATTTCGCTTGTAGTGCCGTCGATATTGTATCCTTTTGAAAAGCTCACCACTGCATTTGGCTCAAAACCAGCCTTGATTCCTTCAAGAACAGAAACAGCATTTTTGCTTTCTCCTTTGGCAATCCAGAAATCAAACATATCGTCTTTGCTATCCGCAAAGGCCCCTATCAAAGCCAGCTTTTTAACAGTTGGTAAAATGGGAAGTGTCTGCTTCTCGTTCTTTAATAATACAATGGATTTCCGGGCAGCATCTCTTGCAATGCTTCTGTTTTCCTGAGTGAAAAGCATTTTTTTCTCTCTTTCAGGATTTGAAAATTTGTAGGGCTGATCAAAAAGACCAAGTCTGAATTTAATCTCGAGTGTTCTCATCACTGCCTCGTCTACAGCCTGCATAGATACTTTTCCTTCTTTAACCAATTCAGGCAAAAATCGGATAACAGTTTGAGATTGCATATCCATCATACTACCAGCGTTTAACGCTTTCATGGCTGCATCTTTATCATCTTCGGCATGACCCCAGGAAATCATCTCAGAAAAAGACCCCCAATCGCTCACCAACAATCCTTTGAAACCCCATCTTGCTTTCAAAATATCATTGATTAAAAACGAACTTCCACTTACGGGAACACCATCTAAAACATTAAAACCATTCATCAGTGTGGCAGCCCCTGCATCAACAGCAGCTTTGTAAGGTGGCAAATATTTATTCCAAAGTGCTGGCCTGGAAAAATCAGTAAGGTTATATTCCCTTCCACTTTCTACGGCACCATATCCTGCAAAATGTTTGATGCAAGCCAATAAATGCGCATCATCGTCCAGTTTTCCCTGAAATCCTCTAACTCTTGAGGCGGCTACTAAACCCCCATAATACGGGTCTTCACCAGCACCTTCCATCACCCTACCCCAGCGAATATCGTTTCCAATATCACACATTGGAGCAAAGGTCCAATGGATGCCTGCCGCTGCGGCTTCTTTGGCGGCAATGGAAGAATTTTTCTCAATAGCAGGTAAATCCCAACTGCATGCTTCAGCCAATGGAATCGGAAAAATAGTGCTGTACCCATGGATAACATCCAAAGCAAATAACATAGGAATACCAAGTCGGCTTTCTTCCATGGCTATTTT
This sequence comes from Cytophagaceae bacterium, assembly GCA_027485575.1. Classification (GTDB taxonomy): domain Bacteria; phylum Bacteroidota; class Bacteroidia; order Cytophagales; family Flexibacteraceae; genus CAMDMI01. Next base: position 1,691 of record JAIXQU010000073.1, on the reverse strand, counting down.
TTGAATGGCACTGGTTTCTACAACTCCGGTTACATTCAACATAGAACCGACTTTGCCTTCCTTTACTTGTTTCATCTTTGCCATTTGACCTGGATCATTTTTGGCAGGACCTGTAAATTCTCCTCCATTGAGTTGGTTGAGCTGGCCAGCTTTTTCTTCGATTGTCATTCTGGAAATCAAATCCTTCACCCTTTCCTCAACAGAAAGCTTTGGATTTTTATAAGGTAGAATTGGTTTGGTCTGGGCCAGGGCAACAAAACTAACGGCAAAAGTCAGTAGATAGAAAGCTAATTTTTTTGGCATAAATTGGTATCGTGCTGTTTAACTGGCAATACTGAATTATTTTTTTGAATTGCCAGACTGAAGAGGTGCAATAAAAAAAAAACTAACCATGGTCTTTAAAAGAACCTGGTTGCAAAAAATCCTGGTCCTAATTCATGTATTGATCCCACCAATGTGCCTGTGGTTCAACTTGTTGAACAATGTCAATAAATAACCTATTTGGGTCCAAAATCGAAAAACGCTTTTGACCCCAGGGCTCCTGATGTAAATCATATGAAAATTTCGACTCCATTGCCTTTAGTTTTTCAAATTCAGCTGCTGCGTTCTCCACTTGAAGTCTCAAAAAATGATCGGAACAAAACTCTGACGCATGATGTTGACTTAGAAGTCTGAAAATTTAATAGTTGACCCTATATTTGCCCAACCAAAAATCAGGTTTTTTTTCCTGAAAAATACACCATGGCCTACGTAAAAACTGAAAAATTAGAAAAAGGTATTTTTGAAATAACCTTTTTTCACGAAGCTCAAAATTCGCTTCCATCGGAAATCCTCAATCAAATTTCCTGGGCCATTCGGGACGCCGGACTTGCCTCTGATTGCAAAGTTATTCTGCTCAAAAGTGGGGGAGATCGTACTTTTTGTGCTGGTGCAAGTTTCACTGAACTGGTTGCCATCCATGATTTTGAATCAGGTCAAAAATTCTTTTCTGGCTTTGCCCATGTAATCAATGCCATTCGGACATGCGGAAAAATGGTAATTGGCAGGGTCCAGGGAAAAGCAATTGGAGGTGGTGTTGGTCTGGCTTCGGCTGTTGATTATTGCTTTGCAACCACACAAGCTTCTGTTAAGCTTAGTGAACTTGCAGTTGGAATTGGTCCATTTGTAGTGGGTCCGGCGGTTCAAAGAAAAGTGGGTTTGTCCGCTTTTAGCCAACTTACATTGAATGCAACAGAACTATATTCTGCACAGTGGGCCAGGGAAAATGGCCTGTATGCAGAAGTTTATGATTCCATTGAAGAAATGGATAAATCTGTTATGACACTGGCCCATAAACTTGCAGATTCCAATCCTGAAGCATTAAGCTTACTTAAAAGAGTTTTTTGGGAAGGAACAGAACATTGGGACACTTTGCTTTTTGAAAGGGCAGGCATGAGTGGAAAATTGGTTTTATCTGATTTTACCAAAAAGGCGCTTGCCGGTTTTGCAGCTAAAGCCTAAAAAGAAATTTTAGCGCTTTTTGCCAAACAGCATTCCAAAAACTCCGCGAACGATTTCACGGCCAATCTGTTTGGCAATTGGGGAAGATAAAACTTCCTGAAAAGTGCTTTTTTCCTGCCGCCCATTTGGTTTTGAGCTTTGGTTTTCCAGTTCCAGTGCCGCTGATTCCGCTGCATTCGCTGCCATTTTTT
>JAIXQU010000141.1 GCA_027485575.1 Cytophagaceae bacterium | reverse complement strand
ACATAAATCCTAAATTGTAGATAAGATAACAACCTACAAACATAAAGTAGGAAAAGAAAGCCAGGTAAACAAGTCTGGTATTGTCAGATTGATTTGCCTTTTGAATCTCTGTTTGGTTGTCAGTAAGCATGAATTAATGGAGTTATGAAAAAATAAACTTCAATTTGTTGTGCGAAGGTAATTGGTAAACAGGAATTGTTCGGATCAATTTTTTTTGAAATTTTTTTTGAAAACAAACCAATCTATTGTTCATGAGGAAAACCACTTAAAAAAATAACTACTCAAATGAGAATGAATAAAATTTGATACGTACTTAGCCTTGTCTTTAAAAGGAGGAAACATAATTTCAATTTTAATACTCAATTTTATTTGAATCCGCTTATTTGCAGGCATTTAATAACCAATCAAAAAAGACCTTGAAATGAAAACAATAAAGGGACCAGCCATTTTTCTAGCCCAGTTTATGGGAGACCAAAACCCATTTGATGGCCTTGATTCTATCTGTGGTTATATGGCAAGTCTTGGCTATAAAGGAGTTCAGATTCCAAGTTGGGATAGCAGATGCATAAACCTTGAAAAGATGGCAACCAGCAAATTATATTCTTCTGAAATTAAGGGAATAGTTGAAAGTCATAATTTAGTAATTACAGAGTTATCATCACATCTCCAGGGTCAGTTGATTGCTGTGCATCCAGCCTATGATTTACAATTTGATGGTTTTGCACCAACTGTTGTTCATGGGAATCCAAAGGCTCGTCAGGCATGGGCAGAGCAGCAGGTTAAATGGGCTATTTTAGCTTCAGAAAATTTAGGCATTGACAGGCATGTTACCTTTTCGGGTTCATTGTTGTGGCCTTATATATACCCTTGGCCACAAAGACCACAAGGATTGGTAGAAATGGGTTTTGAAGAACTTGGTAAAAGGTGGAAACCTCTGCTGGATTTTGCTGATAACCATGGCGTTGACCTTTGTTACGAATTGCACCCAGGTGAGGATCTTCACGATGGGATTTCTTTTGAAAGATTTTTGGAAGTTACTGGAAATCATAAAAGAGCAAATATCCTTTATGACCCATCCCACTTTGTTCTGCAATGTGTTGATTATCTTAAGTTTATTGACTATTACCATGAAAGAATCAAGATGTTTCATGTCAAGGATGCTGAATTTAGGCCAAGTGGAAAAGCGGGTGTTTATGGTAGTTATTCAAGTTGGGTTGAAAGGCCCGGGCGGTTTAGAAGTTTAGGAGACGGCCAAATAGATTTTAAAAGGATTTTTTCGCTTTTATCTCAATATGACTTTGATGGTTGGGCAGTTGTAGAATGGGAATGTGCCCTAAAATCTGCCGATCAAGGAGCAAGAGAAGGTGCGGCTTTTGTATCCAAACATATAATTGAAGTAACCCAAAAAGCATTTGATGATTTTGCCGGAAAAACAGACCCATTACAGAATCAAAAAAATAAACAAACTTTGTCGCTTTCTTAACAAAATTATAAAGTATAAAAATCCAGAAATGAATATAATTTTTAGAAGTTTTTGCCTTTTTCTATTGACTATTTTATTGGCTTCATTTTATCAGGTTTTGCACAATACGCTAACCAAAGATGAAAAAAAAGAAGGGTGGATTCTACTTTTTGACGGAAAAACAACTGAAGGATGGCATATTTTTCAAAAACCGAAAACTTTAAATCCGCAATGGAAAGTAGTCAACGAAGAGTTAACCCTTACCAATAAAGGAGGTGGGGATTTAGTCACAGATGAGGAGTTTGAAAATTTTGAACTAAGTCTTGAATGGAAAATTTCCGAAAAAGGAAATAGTGGAATATTTTTTAATGTTTCAGAAAAACCAGAATTTACTGCCACCTGGCAAACGGGACCAGAAATGCAAATCCTGGATGACGCTGGCCATCCGGATGGTAAATTCCCAAAGCATACTGCTGGCGCCAATTATGATTTATCCATCCCTCTTGTCAAATCAGTTCGAGCGACCGGAGATTGGAACCATGTGAGAATTATTTGTAATCAGGGAAAAGTAACCTATTACTTAAATGGACAGATTACCGCAAAATATGAACTTTGGTCGCCAGAATGGGATGCATTGGTGTTGGCCAGTAAGTTTAAAGATATGTCTGAATATGGTCAAAAGAGAAAAGGCAAAATCGCTTTACAAGACCATGGAGATCCGGTTTGGTTCAGAAATATAAAGATTAGAAGACTATAGTTTTATAAGGCCAGAAATAAAAAGATCTCCATTTTTGGCCTTAACCTAATCCTATAGAAAAAAAACCTGAATTTCAAATTTTCAGGAATCGGAGCAGGAGTAAAAGAAAGTGATACTGGTTCTGAACCGTGTGATTTTTTTTCAGATATAAATAAGAGTTGAATTTAATTCCTTTTCAATCCTTATTTATAATCAAGAAGTTATGATAACTAATTAAATGTTATGCTACCTGGGCAAGGGCTGGAATTTGCAGGATGAACTTAACCCCATGCTGCAGGCCTTCGCTTTCAGCGGAAATAGAACCCCCATGCAATTCAGTAATCATTTTTACAATTGACAAACCCAATCCTGTTGAGGTTTCACCACCTGTTGGTTTGGCTGAAAGTCTTGAGAATTTATGAAATATTTTTGATTTGTCTTCTTCACTTAAACCTACTCCCTGGTTAAAAATAGAAAACAAAACTTCACCTTTTGCCTCCCATGCTTTTATCCTGATTTCGGAATCTTTGGGTGCATATTTTATGGCATTGTTGATTAAATTATCCAGAACTTCAATCATTCTTGGCTTATCTATAAGTACATAAGGTTCTTCCCAAACCTCCACAACAATGGTTTGTCTCTTTTTATCAGCGGCAGTTTTATTGGCATTTACCACATGGTCAATTACTTCACCAAATCTTTGGGGCATAACCTTGAGTTGAATCTTGCCATTTTCAAGGTATCCGCTCTTAAGGATATCATCCAAAATGATCATCATTCTTTTTGAAGAATCCCTAATCAGATCGCAAATTTCCTCAAGCTGTTCTGAATTGTTAATTTGCTTTTTGATATGGTCTGTTATCCCCATGATTCCACTAAGTGGATTTTTCAAATCATGGGCGGCAAGGTGGATAATTTCGTTTTGAAGCCTTTTGGCCCTTTTTATTTGAATTCTAAGCTCAAGTTCATCCATTAACATATCAGCCATGGTTTTGAGTGTAGACATTAAATGTGGATCCTGAACCCTGTTTTGTTTATCGAACAAACAAAGCCAACCTAAGATATCACCAGTTTCATTCTCAATGGGCTGGCAAGAAAAAAATTGAAAATCGAGAATTGGCTTCCACAATTCAGACTGTTGAATAAATTGCTGGGCAGAAAAATTGAACCAAAGCTCTGGCTCAACCTCTTTTAAAAGATGGGCTAAATCAAATAACTTTTCAACCACATCATCTTCAAGGGGTTGATTGGTCTTGATTTTATAGGTCTGAAAATCAGATAAAATCAAGATGGAAGCGGTAGTTTTAAACGCTGCCTGGGCAAGATTGACCGATCTTTCAAGGCAAAGTTGTGAAATAGGCTCATGAATCTCATACCTATCCAAAGTCTTCATTGTGGCTTTATCAAACCAATGAAATTGGAATAATTTATTCTGCATGAGCTTATTAAGTTTTATTTGGAGTATTGTTGTGGCCGATGCAAATGTTGTATCGGAAGCCGCAAAGGTCAAAAAATAATATTCAAAACATGTTGAACAACTGTTGTCGTACTTACATGTGTGATCAAATGGTATGGTTGCGACAGAATTTTAGAAGTCAAAAAAAATAACACCTTGATTTTCAAGTAATTTTTTTATAAAATTCGATTTTGAAACAAACAGAACAAACTCCACATTTGCCTTAATTTTATTGAAAAATCTGATTTAAAACTTCTTGAAATGCAAATTGCTCCGCCCTATCTTACCAAAGAGAATCTAAATCACTTTATAACTGAAGCGTTGGCAGAGGATATTGGCCCCGGAGATTTCAGCAGTTTAAGTGCTGTACCCGCCAATGTGATGAGCTGGGCAATTTTAAAGATAAAAGATGATGGAATAATCGCAGGATTAGAACTTGCGAAAATGATTTTTGAAAAAGTAGACCCTGAGCTTGTGATTACTTTTACAAAAAAAGATGGTGACAAAGTTTCAAATGGAGAAATTGCATTTGAAGTTTTTGGAAAAGCCCAATCCATTTTGAGCGCCGAAAGGTTGGTTTTAAACTGTTTGCAAAGAATGAGTGGCGTAGCCACAAGAACCCATAATTTGCAGCAAATAATAAATCAAACAAAGGCAAAACTATTAGACACCAGGAAAACAAGTCCAAACAGCAGGTTAATAGAAAAATGGGCTGTAAAAATCGGTGGAGGTAACAACCATAGATTTGCATTATATGACATGGTCATGCTCAAAGACAACCATGTGGACTATGCGGGTGGAATAACCAAGGCTTTGGTAGCTGCAAAAAAATATATTTCAGAAAATGGCCTGGACCTTAAAATTGAAATTGAAACACGAAACCTTAAAGAGGTGGAAGAGGCTGTTTTAAGTGGATTGGCTGATATCATTATGGTTGACAATTTCAGCCTTTCAGACACATTAAAGGCAGTGGAGCTTATAAACGGCAAGATTCCAATTGAAGCCAGTGGAAATGTAAATGAGCAAACCATTTTAAAAATTGCGGAGACAGGTGTCGATTTCATTTCAGTTGGCGCTTTAACTCACTCCTATAAGTGTCTGGATTTAAGCCTGAAAGCGAAACTTTAAAATGAAAAAATATATTTTCAGACTTTGGGGAAAAGCCATAATTGCACTTTCCGGTTGGAAGGTAGACCAGCACTTGAAAGCTGATTTTAAGAGATGCGTGATGATTGCCGCACCACATACCAGCAATTGGGATTTTGTATTTGCCCGGGCAGCGTTTGAAGTAATGGAAATTCCGGTGCGGTTTACCATAAAAAAAGAGTGGACCAAAGGTTTTCTTGGCTGGCTTTTGGTGTCACTGGGGGCAATTGGAATAGACAGAAGCCCGAAAAACAACCGTAGTCAGCCCATATCTTATGTGGATGCAATGGTAAATCTGTTCCAGGAAAATGAAGACCTGGCAGTTTTGGTCACCCCGGAAGGCTCAAGAAAAAGAATGGAAACATGGAAAACCGGTTTCTATTATGTGGCAAAAGAAGCGAAAGTTCCAATCGCATTTGGCTATCTGGATTATAAAACTAAAACCGCAGGAATTGGAAAAGTGATTTGGCCCGGAGAAGATATGGAAGCCGATATGAGGGAAATAATGGAATTTTATCAAAACATTCATCCAAAATTTCCTGAACTTTTTTCGGTGGATATCCGGTATTTACCCAAAGCCTGATTTCATTTTTTTAACTTAAAACAATTTCCTCTTCTTATTTTAAGCATGATTTTTTTGACTTTTAGGAAAGAAATTACCTGAATGCCATTATTTGGTTCTTCGCAGTTCAAATCAAAATTAAAGGGTAGACCTTTGGGATTATCACAAACAACACTTGTTTATGAATCGTCTATACAAAATTCTAGTTCTATCATTGGTTTGTTTTTCCTCCTCACAAATAATTGTGGAAGCACAGAGAAGAGCAGACCATTCCGATTTTGTCAAAGCTGAACCAATTATTAATATCCGTAGATTTTATGATCACAGAGCTGTTATCCACAAAAATGGCATAGCAATACAATCCATTCAATTGGCAAACTCAGCCAAATTTACCTATGAAAGGGTGTTAAATAAAAAAATTGCAATTGGTGTAAATAGTTCAGTGCAATTTGCAGGTAAAGAAAAAGGAACCTTGAAAAACGATTTCTTTGTTAAGTACTTCCTCACTTTCCGTGCCCCAATTGGCTTGTACTTATACAGCTCTCATGGTGTAGCCTCCGTTAAAAACCATGATTTTATTTATAGGAAAGAGATTAATCCTTATGGTGAAACTCCTATTGCCAACAATAAAAATCCTTTGGTAGTAGAAAGGACCGCAAGTTTTTCAACTTATATAGGTACTCTGGGGTTTGGATTTCAAAATGTGACCGGGATAAAAAGAAATATTATAATTGATTTTGGCCTTGGTTATCAGTTTTTTAATACTCCAAACGAATACAAAAAAGGCTACAATTTAAAAGGAACTTCCTACAATGTGTTCGACACCAACCAAAGGATTTTGGGACCTCTTTCTCCTTTTCAGGCCAGATTAGGTTTGGGTTATATGTTTTAGATTGCTTTTTTATTAAAACCGGAAATTCCATTTGGAAACCAAAGTCTACCGACAGGAAGGTATTCCGAGCATAAACTACTTCAAATCAGAGAATTTGCCGCCTTTTTTATGTAAGCTTGCCCCAGAGCTTTGCTGTCGGGATTATTCCCTCATAACAAAGTTCTAACGACAAATCCGGGTTGAAACCACAAAGAAGAACTGCCTTTGAAATGCTTTAAATAACCTTTATTTAATAAGGTCTTTGCGAACAAAAATTCCATCCACCTGAAGCAATTTACCGGAAACCGGGTCTGAGAAGCCATTTTCCAAAGAACAAAGCTTGAAATTTCTATCTTCCAGATAACGAAGCAAATCTGAAAACAACATTTCATTTTGGTACAAAGGAAATACTGACATTTCTACCTGAACCATGCTGATTTTTGGAAGTAACTTCGAGGCACCCTCCAATACATTCCATTCATAGCCCTGTGTATCAATTTTGAGCATCATTTTGTCTCCCTCTTTGACAAACTCTGAATAAATTGAATCAAGGGTTTTTATCTCAATATCTTGTTCTGAAACATACCTGGACTCAGGCGCACTTGAAAGATGTTCAGGCAAAATATCCAAAATGGAGCTGCTGAAAGAATTATCCGAAACATGAATTTTTGTTTTCCCAGCCTCATTACCTAAAGCATAATTTTGAATGGTCCAAAGGGGATCGGATGCGGATTCATTTTTTAATTGATTAAATGCAGAATTAAGTGGTTCAAATGAAACTATTCGATTTTTATAGCCCAACTTTCGCATTCCCAAGGAATAAGCCCCATAGTTTGCACCCACATCAAACAATAGATTAATCTGGTATTGATTTACAATTAACAATCTGCGCCTTTGGTCTGGGCCCGGGTATTTTGCAATTTGATATCCTAGCTTCTTTAGCTCTTTATCTATTAATTTTTTCATCAAAATAATGAATGAAACCAATTGGCAAACGCCATAATGTTTCGTTTTTTTTCAAAAATAAACCGCAAAACTAACCATTATCCTTAGACCAACCTCGGTTGGTAAATTTTTCAACTACATCCTCATACGTTCCTCCAATGGGAATCTCTTTTTCTCCAACCAAAAAGACCTTATTCCGGATACTCTTAACCTTTGAAATTGGAATTATAAAACTCCTATGAACCCTTATGAACTCATCTGGTGGCAAAAGCTCAAGCATGGCCTTCATGCTCATCAAACTCAACACAGGTCTGCCACCAGCAAATATTTTGACATAACTATCCATTCCCTCAATATATTGAATGTCATTAATGTTAATTTTTACTGCTTTATATTCAGACTTTACAAAAATGAACTTTTCGGTTCCATGTCCTTTAGGCCTTGTCACAAAATCCTTATATTCAATCGCTTTTTCAACAGCCTTCTTAAACCTTTCAAGGTCAAATGGCTTAAGCAAATAGTCAATTGCATTTAGTTCAAAACCATCAACTGCATAATCCGGATAGGCAGTTGTGAATATTACCATGGGTTTAAACGGAAGTGATTTCACCAGTTCAATCCCATTTAAATGGGGCATTTCAATGTCCAGAAACATTAAATCAACCGGGTTATTTCTTACAAAATCAGTGGCTTTTTGGGGGTCATTAAACTTTCCAACCATGTTTAAGGCTTTCACCTGACTGGAATAAGAAGAAAGCAATTCCAACGGAAGTGGTTCATCATCAATTATGATACAGTTCAACATGGCTCACAGGTTAATACTTAGATCTACAAAAAATTTATTATCTGTTTTTTCTATCCGCAACCAATGGTTTTTAGGGTACAAAAGCTCTAATCGTCTTTTTACGTTTTTAAGGCCAGTACCAGTTGAAAGATTTTTAGAAATTTTTACATCAAAAGTCTGATTTTCAACTTGTAAAACAATATTGTTATTATTAAATATGATGTGGATTTTCAAATACGATTTTTCCTGGGTGGAAACACCAAATTTGAAAGCATTTTCAATAAATGGCAGGAGTATTAAGGGGGCTATCTTCTGATTTTCGACATGACCAAATACCTGAAAATCAACTGTTACAAGTTCTGTTAACCTCATTTTCTGAAGGGCAATAAACTTCTCAATATATTCAATTTCTCTGTCAATTGAAACCTCTTTTTCAGCAATATCGGAAAGGACATACCGCATCATATCTGCAAGTTTCAAAACCGCATCAGCAGCCTTTTCAGATTTTAAAATCGATAAGGTATAGATGTTATTTAATGTATTGAATAAGAAATGAGGGTTTATCTGGGCTTTTAGAAAAGACAATTCGGTAAGCGTCTTTTCAAATTCCATATCCTTTTTAAGATTTTCGGCCGACATCCAATAGGTTACAATTTTAGAGCCTGAACTAAAAATAAAAACCAGGAGAAATAAAAGACTGGTTATCAAAAAATTAATGGTAACCACATGTTCTGGAGGACCTTTTCTGTTAGGCAAAACCAATTGTATAAGTTCCCTCTCAAAAAGTGGAAGGCAAAGCAATAATGTACAACAAATGAAAATAGAGAAAATATATAACCACCGCTTTTGAATGGCAAGTAAACCTGGTATCAGGACCAGTTGATTCAGATAATAAAACCCGGAAAGTAATGGAAAAAGAAGGATGAAAAATGGAGGATATGGAGGTCTGGGTAAATGGAAATGCGAACCAGGTCTAGGCGAAATGCTTAAAACCAATAAAAAAAATACCAGCCAACCTGCGAAATGCAAAATAAAATTATAGGCCTTTGTCAAACTCATTTGGCATTAAATAAAAACAGGAAAATTGGATAATGGCTTCAAAATAGGTTAATACATTAGATCCAATGGAGTTTAGAGAAATAAATCTCCTTCAAAATTAAAAACTAAGGCAGCTCATACCATTTTTTAATCCATGATTTATCATCGAGTTGTTTATTCATTTCTGAGGGACTCAACTTATAAACAGGGTGGATCCAGCATGGACATATCTCTTCCAATGGTGTTAAAACAAATCTTCGAATTTGAATTCTTGGATGTGGTAATATCAAATTTGGAGTTTCAATAATCTCATTACCCACACTGAGTAAGTCAATATCCAGTGTTCTAGGTTTGAGATCCCTTTTATGGGTTCTTCCGCATTCAATTTCTATGGCTGAAGTAATTGATAAAATTTCAAAGGGAGAAAGTTGGGTTTGAAAAGCTAAAACCTGATTTAAATACGATGAGTTATGGTCTACCCCAAATGGTTCTGTTTCAAAAACTGGACTTTCTGCCAGAAATCCACCTATATTGTTAATCAGATTTTTCTTTCCCGACCTGAGAAAAAAAAGTTTATCTCCCAGATTGCTGCCAAGAGAAATAAGCAACAGATTTTTCATTGATGGCCAGTTATATACACAGGCTTTATGTATTCTGGCTCAAAGCTTTCAACAGATTCAAACTGGCTATTTTCCATTTTTTTCCAGGCCAATTTTATACTGCTTTTGGCATTTGGTAATATGCCATCCAGAAAATTAATTCCAGTGGGTTGATTATAAAAATTCATGGCTTTTAATGCTCCATCACCCGCAATTGCTACTTTTTTCCCAAAAACCATTTGAGGCAAATCCACTTCATCCAAAACAAGAGATCTGGTTTTCATATAAAACTTCATTTCTCTATCTACAATTCCAGAATAAACTTCATTTCGCATGGCATCAATGGCAACAATCACCAAGTCAACATCCAGATTTTCATCAAATACCTGAAAGGCAATATTCTCAACAGATGTAATTGAAATCAAGGGAGTTTGATTGGCAAAACATAGGCCTTTTGCAAACGACAATCCTATTCTGAGACCTGTATAAGACCCCGGTCCGGAGACAACAGAGATTGCTGCCAAACTGGAGGGGTCTTTTGATGCAGCCTGCAAAATGCTTTTGGTCATATTGGCTAACATTCCAGCATGGCTTTGGCCTATCAATGAAATGCTGTGGAATATATCATTTCCATTTTCAGAATATGCAACTGAACAAAATTTCCCGCTCGTTTCGATGGCAAGTATTCCCGATTTCATAGTTGAATTGAATGACTGATTTCAAATATCTTTTTAACAAGAACCAAAAATAAAAAGACAGCAAACAATATAGTTATGTATCTGGACTTAATCTTGTTGCTTAGTTCAATACCTAGAAACGCACCTAAGATTCCCCCAATGGAAAGAAAAGAAACCATAGGAATCAGAATAAAACCAATTTGAATTGTGTTCAAATGTGTTTCAGCCTGTTCATTCATATTAACTATGGAAGATGAAAAGGCAGTAATTGCAATAACGCCCAGTGAAATCGAATTCGCCTTTTTAATCTGAAAATTTAAAATTGAATGCAAGACAGGAACAACCACCAAACCACCACCCAAACCAGTAAGAGGTGAAATTATGCCTGCCCCAATTCCAACGAATGTATTAATAAGAGGACTTTCCTTTTCTACCCCTTGACTCAACTTCAAAGTTTCTGTCTTGTATATTTTGTTAACCAACCTGAAAAACAAATAAAGAACCACTGCCACATAAAAAATATTGAAAACACCTTTAGAATATAGTGGAGTGTTTACAAAAAAATGAATTATTAAAAATGAAACTATGGCTCCTGGAATTGAAATCCAGAGAATTTGTTTTAGGTGAAAATTTTTGTCAGCGATTTGTTTAATATTTGCCGAAAGGGTTGTAAAAAAGGTAGCAAACAAGGAGTTAGCTACAGTGAATGAAACGATTTCGTTTTCTGGCACACCCAACTCAAACAATATCCCGGGTAAAACCAAAACATAAATAACACCCCCACCTATGCCCAACAGCCCTCCTAATACTCCTGCTAGAAACCCATAAAAGAGAAGTTGAATCTGAACCGCAAAATCCATGTCGCAATTTTTACCAATTCCAATCAATATGAAAGCTGTTTGAAAAATAAAAGGTTGTAATTTCGACCATTTATTAACAAAACGCATTTTTACTAACTTACAAAAGAGTTGGATAATAGATTAAGCAAGCATATTGTTCGCCTTCCTGTCATTATTGCATTGGCACTTTCTTCAGGAATTTTTCTGGGTTCTACACTTTTTACTTCTCCTGGCAACAAAAGAGAATTGGGCTCAAGCCTAAATAAATTCAGGGAGGTGATTGGCATTCTGGAAAACGACTATGTGGACACCATCAACCTTGAGAAAGCCACTGAAATAGCCATTTCAAAAATGCTTGAAAAATTAGACCCGCATTCAAGCTTTATTCCCCTTTCCGACCTTGAACTATCAAAAGCTTCTTTAGAATCTGATTTTGAGGGAATTGGAATAGAATTTCTAATCGTTAATGACACCATTCAGGTGATTTCTGCTTTGCAGGGAGGACCTTCAGAAATCGTCGGCATCATGGCTGGTGATAGAATAGTTGGAACCGATGGTATACCGTTTACCGGAGATTTTTTGAATAACAAAGAAGTTTTCAACCGACTTCGGGGACCGAAGGGGTCTAAATTGGTTTTGGAAATAGTAAGGCCAGGTTTTTTAGAAAAATTACAATTCAAGGTGACCAGAAACACAATTTCATCGCAATCTGTAGAGGCAGCTTTTTTTATTAAACCCGAGGTTGGATATCTAAAACTGAGCAGATTTTCTGACAACACCTATGTTGAATGCAAAGAAAAACTCAAGGAACTAAAAGAAAGAGGAGCAAAATCCATTATTCTTGATTTAAGAGATAATCCAGGAGGATATCTGGATAGAGCAACAAAGCTTGCGGATGAATTCCTTTCTGAAAATAAACTGATGGTTTTCACAGAAGGAAAAAACAAAAAATACGACCAGAAATATTATTCATCCCGAAACGGCCTGTTTGAAGAAAATCCAATGATAATTCTGGTAAATGAAGGTTCAGCTTCTGCTTCAGAAATCATTGCCGGTGCCATTCAGGACAACGACCGGGGACTCATTGTGGGCCGAAGAACTTTTGGAAAAGGATTGGTTCAATTGCCGATTTCGTTAAAAGATGGTTCTGAACTGAGGCTAACCATTTCCCGATACTATACCCCAAGCGGGAGGTGCATCCAAAAAGAGTACAGTGCAGATATTTCTATTTATGACCAGGAAATGGAAAACCGGTTTAACAATGGTGAATTGTTTAATAAAGACAGTATAAAAATAAAAGATACGGCCAGCTTCCAAACTTCACTAGGCAGAAAAGTAAAAGGTGGTGGTGGAATCATTCCAGATGTATTTGTTCCATTGGACACATTACTGACAAACTCTTTCCTGATAAAAATAATGCAGCAGAATTTATTGCGTGAATTTGCCCTTGACTACTACAAAAAGAATAAAAAATCATTGGATGTTCTGAAAGTAAAATCGAATCCACTGGCATTTTCCCTGGATCAAAACTCCTGGATTCAATTTGTCAACCTGGTGGAAAAGAAGAAAATCGAATGGCCTATTTCAAAGCAAAGACTTGAAACAGAATATTATATCACCAATTTATTGCAAGCATATATTGCCAAATTGGTCTGGGGTGATGTCGGATTTTATCAAATATTAATGAAAAAAGACCCATTTATTATATCTTCCTTAAAACATCTAAATGAAGCGCAAAAGCTTTTAATTGCAAGCAGAAAAAAAACCAATAGTTAGTTATGCCTTTTTACACCAGATTGGGCCTCATTCCACCAAAGCGGCATACACAATTCCGCCAGTCTGATGGTTCCTTATACAAAGAAGAACTTGTGAGTTCGTATGGATTTAGTGGGATTTACTCAAATTTATACCATACTTATGCTCCGACTGAAGTTAAAAAAATTGGGGACCAAATTCCTTATGCATACGATTTTGATAAATCTTATGGCCTGAAACAAACGCACCTGAAGACAAGCGTTATAGAAACAACAGGCACCGACTTCCTCGAAGCAAGACTACCCTTATTGGGAAACAATGATGTGGTATTGATAATGCTGGTAACCAATAATTTGTCTATGCCCTACTACTACAAAAATGGGGAGGCAGATGAAGTTTTATTTATTCATGAAGGTTCAGGTGTTCTTGCTTCACAATTTGGAATCCTGGAATTTAAACCTGGAGACTATGTGGTTGTTCCCCGAACAACAATATACCAGCTAAGGCCTGACAAAGGCAGGTTAAAAATAATGATTACTGAATCTTACAGTCCTGTAGAAACTGTGAAAAGATACAGGAACAGGATGGGCCAACTCTTAGAACAATCGCCCTATTGCGAAAGAGATATACGCCCCCCGTCAAGACTAGAGGTTGACGTTGAAAAGAAAGACTGTTTGATAAAAATAAAGAAAGGAGGATTTATTCATGATTATTTTTATGATTTCTCTCCAATGAATGTTGTAGGTTGGGATGGCTGTCTGTATCCATATGCACTTTCGATTCATGATTTTGAACCCATTACCGGACGGATACACCAACCACCTCCTGTCCATCAAACATTTGAGGGCCACAATTTTGTCATTTGCTCGTTTGTTCCCAGGTTGTTTGATTATCATCCTCTAAGCATTCCTGCGCCTTACAATCACAGCAATATTGATAGCGATGAGGTCCTTTACTACGTAGAAGGAAATTTTATGAGCAGAAAAGGGATAGATGTAGGATCATTTACTCTCCATCCAGGTGGTTTACCTCATGGTCCGCATCCGGGCACTGTTGAAGCATCAATTGGCGCAAAAGAAACGAAAGAACTGGCTGTAATGGTCGACACATTTAAACCTTTGTTTCCAACCAAAATGGCATTTAAATATTTGGACTCAAACTATCCGTACAGTTGGCTGACTTAAATTCAAAAGGTAAAATTCAAGGCATAAAACTCTTTGCAGTTTTATCACTGTTATTCTTGCTATCAGGCACATTTAGTTCATTTGGGCAAAGAAAGGTTATTCAATTTTCAGGACTTATCGTTTCTGGGGAGCAATCATATGGGGTACCATTTGCGAGTATCTATGTTCCAAGAACTTCACGCGGGGCGGTCACCAATGAATTGGGCTTTTTTTCATTTCCACTGTTGATTGGTGACACTTGTATTTTAAGGTCACAGGGGTTCCGTCCTCAAAAATATATTATACCGGATGATGGAAGAGAAAGCATTTCTGTGGTTTTACATATGCTTGCCGATACCAGTCTTTTGCCTGAGGTTGAAATTTTACCTTTTCCCACAGAGGCTGATTTTAAGAGGGCATTTCTGGAACTAAAACTTCCGGAAGGTGATTTGAATAGAATGCGAAGAAATTTTGACCAGGGACTACTTTCCCGAATGCAATATAATCTTGGGCTTGATGCAAAACTAAATCATCAATATTTTGCCTCTCAGCAGTCTTTCAATGTGGTAAACCAAAATTTCATTCCCAATACAACCCAATTATTAAATCCATTTGCCTGGGGCCAATTTATTAAATCGGTAAAAAAGGGCGAGCTTAAAAGAAGGAAGGAAGAGGAAGAATAGAAAAAATCTTTTCCTTTTTAAGCGTGTTTCTTTTTGGCAAACCCAAGCCAAAACTGAATGGCATTTTTTAAATCATTGGAAACAAATGGTTTTTGAATAAATCCATCAAACTTTGATTGTTCCATCTGTTCTTTAACATCGGATAGGGACGCCGCCGTCAGGGCAAGAATGACTGTATCTTTATGGTTAACCAACTTTCTGATTTCCATAGTGGCCTGAAAACCATCCATATCCGGCAACTGTAGATCCATTAAAATCAAATCATAATCTATCTTTCGGGCAAAATCTATTGCCTCTTTTGCCGTTTGGGCTGTATTAAAATTCAGATTCCATTTCTTAAAAAACCGTTCAGCAACAACCCTGTTAAAGTCAACATCTTCGACAAAGAGAATCCTTGAGGATGAATCAAGACCCGAATCATTGGTATCAAAAGTTGATTCCTTCTCGAGAAAGGATTTACTGGTTTCTAACAATGATAAATAAAAGTAAAATTTTGACCCCTGGCCTACTTCGCTTTCCAACTGAATAGAAGAACCCATTAAATTCAATAAATTTTTGCTGATGGTGAGACCAAGCCCTGAACCTCCGAACTTGCGTCCAATGCTTGTATCTGCCTGAGAGAAGAAATCGAAAATTGACTTTTGCTTGCTTTGTTCAATGCCTATTCCGGTATCCTTTACTATGGCTAAAATATTTGATTGGGCCACATTGGGGAAATACCTCACCTCAATTTCTACACTTCCTTTATTGGTAAATTTCAAAGCATTAGAAACGAGATTATAAAAAACCTGACCCAATCTCAGTTTATCACCAATAAATGCTTTGGGCAAATCTTTGTCTATCCTCAATATTAAATCCAGGCCCTTTTCACTAGCTTTTAGCTGAAGACTGTTTTTTATATTCTGAAGCAGCGCAATCAAAGAAAATGCCTTTTTCTCCAGCTTCACTTTTCCTGCCTCTATCTTGTTGAAATCCAAAATATCATTTACCAGATTGAGGAGGTTATCTGCAGAAAACTTCAAAATATCCAAACTCTTTTGCTGGTAAGCAGGGGGCGATTCTTCCTGAAGCAATTGTACCGTTCCGATAACGGCATTCAAAGGGGTTCTTAATTCATGAGTAATAATGGATAGAAAATCAATTTTAGATTTTATTGCCTGCTCAGCTTCAATATTCGCTTCGTCTGCAAATTTCCTTTGTTCCCATAAATCCTTATTTATTATGAGCAACATCCTGTTTTGCTCTTCAATAATTTTTTTCTTCTCCAGTGACTCGGTAAGTCTTTTTTTATTGATTACATATAATGAGATAATAAAAACTAAAATAAAAAAAATTATTCCAGCCATTCCCTGATAAATCAAGAGGTTGTTTTCTGCCTCTTTTTTATTGATAAGGAGGTTAGCCCTTTGTCTGTCTTTTTCCCTGGCCTTTCTCTCCATTTGATACAATGTATGTATCTCCCTTGTTTTTCTTT
>JAIXQU010000029.1 GCA_027485575.1 Cytophagaceae bacterium | reverse complement strand
TACTAAATCATTCATTTATGTAATGAATACAACTTATGATGAAGGAAAGGAAATTGAGAAAAAGCTGGATGAAATGTATTTTATTTATGGAAGAGCGCTGGCCAATGGGGGAGAATCGCCTGATAATTTCTTAAAAAGGGTAAGAACATGGAATTTACAAAATATCATGTATTTTGGTTTGATGGGCAGACAAATTGATTTTGTAAATGCCAGAGAGGTGCCAATGAATATTTCTCCGGTAAGAATTAAGTTAAGGGTTCAACGGGAATTTTTACCTTATAACCAAAATTCATCCGCATCTGAAGGTTGCAATCCACTTTATGAATTTGAGATTAAGGCTGATGATGCAGGAAGATTTGTAAGTTCTATTGGAAAGAGTGCGATGGACCTAATCAGGGTGGTTCCTAATCCGTATTTGTCTATTTCAGGATATGAAAATTCTCAGATTGATAGCAGGGTTAAAGTGGTTAACCTTCCATCCAAATGTGTTGTTTCTATCTTTAATCTTTCAGGAACCCTGGTGAGGCAGTTTAATTTTGACCAGACTTCAACTAAGCCATATGCTTCAAATGCAGATGGTAAACTAAGGGTCAACGATAGAGGGACAAATTTCCAAACTTTTGTGGAATGGGATTTGAAAAACCAACTCGGTATTCCTATTGCTTCAGGTGTTTACATAATACATGTTGATTCTCCTGATTTTGGAAGGAAAGTTTTAAAATGGTTTGGTGTTTTAAGACCGATTGACCTTGATACATTTAATTAATTGTCATCTTTTATCAACTGACAAAGTGAAAATTCAAAAAATTATTTTTCTTGGCCTGGCAGCCCTGATTTTTGGCCAAAATTCGTTTGCTGGAAATGATACCAAAAGAGGGCAGGGTGGTGCTGTTGAGCTCCTTATTAATCCATGGGCAAGGACTTCCGGAATGGCTGGTGCCAATTCGGGTGTAATCAGAGGTATTGAATCTATGGGACTCAATGTAGCTGGTTTATCATCTGTTAATAAAACGGAAATCAACTTTTGTTCCGCTACATACTTGGTTGGAAGTGACATTCGGATCAACTCTCTTGGTTTGGGCCAACGTGTTGGAGAAGGAGGTGTGATGGGTATTACTTTAAGTTCCTTAGATTTAGGTACATTTGATGAAACTACAATTGAATTGCCAGATGGAACGGGAAATACATTTAAACCCCAGTTTTTTAATTTTGGATTGGCATATTCTAAAAAGTTTTCCAATAGAATTACGGGTGGTTTATTGATGCGTGGAATATCTCAGGCAAACCAGGCAGCTTCTGCATTTGGCCTTGCTTTTGATGCGGGTATTCAATATCAAACAGGAAAAAGAAAAGAATTTAAGTTTGGGGTTTCTATAATGAACCTGGGTCCAAAGATGTCATATGGTGGTGATGCATTTACAAAAAGAGGTGCAGCACAAGGAAGTAGTTACAGCCAAACGCTTGGACTTTTAACTGCAGCTTTCGAACAGCCAAGTATGTTAAATATAGGTGTAGGTTACGATTTCTATTTTAATAATGAGGAAGTAAAGCTTACTCCTTGCTTTAATTTCAGGTCAAATTCATTTACATCTGATCAATATCAGGTAGGTGTTCAGGCTTCATGGAAGGAAATGTTTATGGTAAGGGGAGGTTATGATTATCAAGGTGGTATTTTTTCAAAAACGGAAACTACCACAGCAAATCTAGGACCTTCTTTTGGTGCCACATTTCAAATGCCATTTGTTAGAAAGAAAGATGGAGAAATGGCCCAGACAAGCAGCACAGAGTTGCATTCCGGATCGATGAAGTCAAAAGTTGTTGGATTTGATTACTCATATTCTATGACCAGGTTCTTTGGAGGAACCCATCGGTTCTCAATCATCATGACACTTTAAAAATAATCATTTACCTTTGTTTCTGAAAAACGGTTCTGTGGGGCCGTTTTTCTTATTTTAATACAAAACCAATCAAATGGCAGTTTCATATTATACAGAAGAAGGCTTAAAAAAGCTTAAAGATGAACTTAATGACCTAAAGGTTCGAGGCAGGGCTGATATGGCAAGGCAAATTTCGGAAGCAAGAGATAAAGGTGACCTAAGTGAAAATGCTGAATATGATGCAGCAAAAGACGCACAAGGCCATATGGAATTGAAAATTTCAAAACTGGAAGATATAGTTGCCAATGCCAGGGTTTTAGATTCATCTTCGATTGATACGAGTCAGGTTTCGATAATGACTAAGGTGAAAATTAAAAATTCTAAAAATGGGGCAACGATTTCCTATTCAATTGTTGCTGAGGAGGAGGCCGACCTTAAATCAGGAAAAATATCAATAAAAAGCCCAATTGGAAAAGGGTTGCTTGGAAAAAAAGTAGGAGAAAAAGCATCAATTATTGTTCCTGCCGGCGCAGTAGAATTTGAGATTTTAGAAATCGTCTCTGGTTTTTAATTTTATGGCAAGTGTTTTCTCCAGGATTGTTGCGGGTGAAATCCCAAGCTATAAAATAGCTGAGGATGAATTTCATTTTGCTTTTTTAGATATAAATCCTGTGGCAAATGGCCATGTATTGGTAATTCCCAAAAAAGAAATAGATAATATATTTGACATTGAAGACCAGGAATTTCAAAGTCTTTGGATTTTTGCAAAAAACATTGCGAAAGGAATTCAAAAGTCAATTCCTTGTTTAAAAGTTGGAATATCGGTGATTGGATTGGAAGTTCCGCATGCGCACATTCATTTGGTACCAATCAATTCAATAGGCGATATTAACTTTTCAAAAACCAAATTAACCCCATCAAAAGAAGAACTTGAAAAAGTTCAGAAATTGATAATCAGTAATATTCCCGGAACGATTTAAAAAGGAAAATGAAGGTCTTAATTGTTGGAGGTGGAAATATGGGACGGACCTATGCCGAAAGTTTTATTTCAAACCAATCCGTTTCGAGGCGAGATCTTTTTATACTGGAAAAGGAGAAAGAGAAAATTCCTTATTTCAATGCTTTGGGTTTTGATTCTGTATTAATTGAACCTGATGAAACCATAAGTCAGATGAGTCTTATTATTCTGGCAGTAAAGCCTCAGGATTCTACAGATTTGTTTCAAAAGATGAGTCGCTTTATGAAAGAAGGCCAACTCGTTTTAAGTATTATGGCTGGTGTTACAATCAAAACTTTGAAAAACTCACTGCCAACAACCAAAATTATTAGGGCGATGCCAAATCTCCCGGCTCAGGTTGGTATGGGTATGACAGGTTTTTCAGCAGATGATTCCGTAACAAGGTCTGAATTATTTTTGGTTCAAAACTTGTTGAATACCACCGGGAAATCTTTGTATTTTGATGAAGAATCGCTTCTGGATGCAGTCACTGCCATTTCGGGTTCAGGCCCTGCCTATGTGTACTTCTTTATGCAATCTATGATTGACGCCGGACAAAAGATGGGTTTTTCTCCTTCTGAAGCCGAAACATTGGTTGCTCAGACTTTTCTTGGCGCTGTGCATTTACTGAACAATAACAATCTAACCTGCAAAGAATGGATAGATAAAGTGTCAAGTAAAGGAGGAACTACAGAGGCTGCAACTAAAAATTTCAGCGAATCCAGTTTAAAGGAAAAAATTGAAGATGGGTTAATGGCAGCCCTTCACAGGTCTAAAGAATTAGGTAGTTAATAACCAAAAAATTAATGTCAATACATAAAGTTTTAAATTTTTGCTTTTTCATATTTCTTTTTTCCGGATTTTACTCTTGCGGTGAAAAAAAGGAAACTTCAGGTACAGATTCCGCCAAAATAGAAGGAGAGATAAAGAATTTACCAAAGGATGTTGTTGTTTATCTGAGTAAAGTTGAAATCAACGGACCTATGCCCATTGATTCTGCTAAGGCCGATGAATTGGGTAAATTCACTTTGGAAGGTCCTGCAGATAACGAAAGGCTTTATTTGTTGATAACCGGAGACCAAAGACTTCCCATCTTCCTTGAGAAAGGAACCCATGTTTTGAAGGGTGACTATAACCAGTTATTTGCAACTTCATCTTATTCAAATTCGCCGCTTACCAATTTGATGAGAAGGGTTGAAGGTATCCGGCAGAAATTTGATGTTGAAAGCAAAAATCTTCAATATTTATTCCAGGAAAATATGATAGCAGGACGAAACGATGCGGCCAACCTGGTGGAAAAGGAGTTTTCAATTCTTTTAGCAGCAAATAAAACTTTGATAAAATCACTCATTGATAGTATTGGTCCAAGTCCGGTAAGCCATTTGGCCACATCAATGTTATCTGTTGAAGAAGACTTTGGATACCTTGATTCATTGGCCAATCGATTTCAAAAGGAGAAGCCTGGAGCAGTTTATACCCTTAAAATGAATAAATATCTGGAGTTACCAAGGAGGCTTGGAATTGGAAAAATTGCTCCGGATTTCGAACAGCCAGATCCAAATGGTAAAATGGTAAAGTTAAGTGATTTTAAAGGCAGTTGGGTTTTCCTTGATTTTTGGGCTTCATGGTGTAAACCCTGCAGAATGGAAAATCCCAATCTGGTAGCCTCTTACGCCAGATATAAAAACAAAGGTTTAAAAATTCTAAGCATTAGTCTGGATGGACAAAAAGATCCCTGGATGAAAGCCATGATTACAGATCGGATGTTTTGGGCCCATGCTTCAGATTTAAAAGGATGGGAAAATTCAGCCAGTCAATTATATGGTATATCCTCAATTCCTGCATCCTTTTTAATTAGCCCAGAAGGTAAAATTGTATCGAAAAACCTACGTGGTGAAGCTTTAGATCAAAAATTGAATTCAGTATTGAATTAAGTTTTTGCTAATTGCCTTTCTAAAAAATTAGTTTGATTTCTTTAATGTCATCGAAATTGGTGGGAAATGGATAATATTTTCCGAACCATATTTAATAACAGGCCTTTGGCCATTGTGGTAGGTGGTTTTCTGCTTACGATAGCAACTTTTATTGCCAATATTGTCCTTAGCTACGAAATAACCTCAAATCTAAAACTTAATGTAAACAAGGTAGAGAGCATTTACAATGAACTTTCTGTAGTTTCTCAGCTCGAATCTGATTTGAGTTTTGCAGAAAATTCACTTAAAAATTATAACATTTCCAGACAGGGAATTTATCTTAGAAGTCATGAGCGTTCTATCAAAAGAATTAACAGCGACATGGTTGTTCTTTTGAAGGCAAAAGGTTCTGGTTTGGTCTCCAGCACCAGTCTTAATAAACTGGAGCTTTTGATTGGTGAAAGGAAAGAGATTTTTAAAAACACAAAATTTATTATTCAATTTAAAGATGCCAAAACTGCCAGTGAGTTGATTTCCCAGGGTTCTGATAAAACTCTGGAGATTCGTGAATTACTTCAAAATATTGAAAATGAGCTAAAAGTTTCGCTGCAGATAAACCGGAAGTACATCGATAGAAGCATCAACTACGGAAGCTACACCAATTATCTAGCCATATGCATTGCATTGGTGGTTGCATTTTTTGCCACTATTTCCATTACCCAGGATTATTTAAGGCAGAAAGAAATAGAGCGAATACTTCGTCAATTGAATGATGATAAAACCAAATTGTTTTCCATTCTAGGACATGACTTGCGCTCACCCTTATCAGGAATTAACGCAGTAATTTATATTTTGAAAAATCATTACGCATCCCTGACGGAGAGTGAAGTGAAGGAGTATATTGAATCTTTAGAGCAAACATCCCTTAATTATGGAAAGCTTCTGGAGGATGTTCTGACATGGAGTCGGCTTCAGTTGGATAAAATTCAAATTGATCCGCAGGTTTATGACCTGAAGTTAATTTGCCAGGAAGTGATTGATCTTTACACGGACCATTTGATTTCTAAAAAGTTAAAAATGGTAAATCTTATTCCTTCCACCCAAACACTGAAAGTAGATAAGATCATGTTTCAAACTGTGGTTAGAAACTTAATATCCAACGCCATAAAGTTTACAAACCAAAATGGTGAGATTCGGCTACACTACAGGGAAGATAAGGACTTTAACTACATTGATGTAGCCGACAGCGGTGTTGGGATGAGCGCAGCAGTTATTAGGACATTGTTTACAAACAGCACAATTTCTATGGCCGGAACTGAAAATGAAGTCGGCACTGGTTTAGGACTTGCCATCTGTAAAGAGTTTTTAAGAAAGGAAGGTGGAGACCTTGATGTTTCCAGCAAGGAGGGTGAGGGTTCAGTTTTCACCATCGTCATTCCCAAAGAACAAATGGTGAAGAAGAATAAAGGATTGGCTAGAAATGTTTTATCAAAAAACTA
The DNA here is from genome assembly GCA_027485575.1 of Cytophagaceae bacterium. Classification (GTDB taxonomy): domain Bacteria; phylum Bacteroidota; class Bacteroidia; order Cytophagales; family Flexibacteraceae; genus CAMDMI01. Next base: position 14,902 of record JAIXQU010000029.1, on the reverse strand, counting down.
ACCTCAGTCTGATTTCCCAGATTGTCAATTGCATGAAGAATGTGCTTACCTTCCTTCAAATTGATGAAAATAGATTCACCTGCTTTTGAGGTGTTCAGTTTTTTTCCCTGGCTGTAAAATTCAACCGGAAATGCTTCTGAATTTGTATTCATTTGAACCTCGATTCGGATTTCTGGTTTTCCGTTTAAAAAGTAAGTTCTTCCTTCTACCGGAGTTTTAAAATTAAACACGTTTCCGCCCGTCACTGATTTGCATTTTGGATTGTGCACAGGTGACCAGGTTTTTATCTCTTTTGAAGCCAGATATGCCCGGTAGGCTGGCTTTAGATTTTCCACCCAAATGGTTTTGGTCCCTGTTTTGGGTTTGCAGTTTTGACAATAGGATATCTGACAATTGCTGCTAACCTCTATTTCTTTCAGATGGTCACATGGGGTTGAATTTGAAACCAATGGTAGAAAATAGTCTTCAAGGCTGTCTTTGCATGAATTGGCCAATTTTAACCCGGTTTCCTTGCAGACCCACCTTTTTTTCCATTTTGAGACAGTTTTATCTTGATAATTGGGCGTATTTCTTTCCAGATTTTCAATAAGTTTTTGAAATACAGGAGTGGCAACTTCTAATCCGGAAATATTGGAATTGCCTTCGCCTGAAAATTTACCAAACCATACACCTACGACATATTTTTTCCCAAATCCAATGCACCAGGCGTCTTTTCTGCCAAATGAAGTTCCGGTTTTCCAGGCAGTGGTTTTGAAATTTTCTTTGTTGGTAGCCATGGAAATTAAGGCTTCATTTCTGTTGTTTAGACAAAGTATATTTTTAACCATTTCGCAGGTTGGTGGGTCTAAAGCCAGAAAATTCTTTTGGGGAAATGTTGGTTTCAGGTAGGAGAGAGGTTTAAACCTACCATGGTCTGCAAGACAATTGTAAGCCTGTACAAGTTCAAAAAGGTTGGTTCCACAGCCGCCCAAAGCCAGCGCAAGGCCGGGTTCTTTCGTTTTTTGAATGAGGTTTTTCATTCCCATTTTTCCAAGTTGTGCCATGAGGGTGTCTATGGTTATTTTTTGGAGTAAATCAATCGCAGGTATATTCAAAGATTGAACCAAGGCATTGTCTGCAAAGACTTTACCTCTGAATTTCTGGTCAAAGTTTTCTGGGATGTAAGAGGAATAATCCTGAGGGATATCATATAAAACTGTTTTGGGTGTGATTAGGCCACGCTCAAATGCTTTCTGGTAAATGAAAGGCTTAAGGGTACTTCCCGGCGAACGAATGGCCTCAACTCCATCTACTTCACCTGCATTTTCCTTGTCGGAAAAATCCTGATTTCCTATCCATGTTACTATTTGGCCTGAGGTGATTTCTGCGACTAATAAGGCTGAATTATGGATTCCCTGCCTTTTCCAACGTCTGGATTCATTCATGAAAAGGACTTCAAGCTGGTCTTGAATCTTTAAATCCAAACTGGTTTGGATTCTATTTGCTGAAGAATTTTTAAATTTGTTAGCAATGTGATGAACTCGGGTAGGAAGAGGGTTACTCTGAATAAATATCGGCTCCAGGATAGCATCCTTGTATTCCTCCTCCGTGATTTGTTTTGCCAAAAAAAGTTTTTTTAAAAACTGGTTTCTTTTTTCTCTAAGAAGCTCAGGATTTTTGGCTGGATTTAATTTGTTTGGGCGATTTGGAATCAGCGAAAGAGCAACATATTGTGCCAGGGTGAGCTTTTCCAATGATTTTCCATAATAAATGTGCGATGCCGACCTGAACCCTTCAATATTGCCGCCAAAAGGAAGATGACTTAGATAGTATTCCAAAATCTCTTCTTTTGAGAATTTGATTTCCCATAAAATTGCAAGAAAGGTTTCCTTGATTTTATTAAACCAGCTCCTTTTTCCACGGGTTTGCAGTTTTACAGCCTGCATGGTGATGGTAGAAGCTCCGGTCAATCTCCGCCCCGAAATTATATTGGCTACCCCACTTTTAAATATTGAAAATGGGTTAAAACCAGGATGATAAAAAAAATATTTGTCCTCTTTCCAAAGAATGGTATTTACTAATTTTTTTGGAAGTAATTGGTTTTCAATCTGCAGTCTCCATTTATCATCTTTACTTAAAAAACAATGAAAAAGGACGCCATTTCTATCTAATATTTCCTTGGAATAATAGGTTTCAAGATTGGATGGCCAATTTTTGATGCCAATGGCGATGAGGGTTGAAAGCAGAATCAGAAAAAAAACAATGGATTTAAACCATTTTTTTTTGATGCCAGGAAGCCGCATGGGCTTTTTAATCTCGTTTAAAATTTCTGAAATAGGATTGAACTTTCATTTGAAGAACTCCTAAAACAGCCTCTTTAAAAATACCAGAACTCATTTTTGATTCCCCTTTTGTCCGGTCTGTAAAAATAATGGGGACCTCCACGATTTTGAATCCATACTGCCAGGCAAGGAATTTCATTTCAATTTGAAAAGCATAACCAACAAAGTCAATTTTATCAAGGTCAATGGTTTTTAAAACTATGGAACGATAGCACTTGAATCCGGCAGTTGTGTCATTGATTTGCATTCCGGTAACCATTCTCACATAATAACTTGCGAAATAGCTCATCAAAACCCTTCCCATTGGCCAGTTTACAACATTGACACCAACTACATACCGACTTCCTATTGCCATATCTGCACCTCCCTGAAAACAAGCTTCCCTTAATCTCACCAAATCTTTTGGATTGTGTGAAAAGTCTGCATCCATCTCAAATATAAATTCATAACCCATTTTGAGAGACCATTTAAAGCCATGAATATAGGCCGTTCCAAGGCCAAGCTTACCTTTTCGTTCTTCTAGAAAAAGCCTTCCTGAAAATTCAGATTGAAGATTTTTGATGATTTCTGCGGTACCATCCGGAGAGCCATCGTCTACAATTAATACATGAAACTCAGGCTCAAGCTCCATTACCGCCCTTACAATGGCTTCGGCATTTTCTTTTTCGTTGTAAGTTGGAATAATTACTATGCTGTCGCTCAAGGAATTATAAATTTATTATTGGTGGAATGGCAGCTAAATTTCAGGAAGCGAATATGGCTTACGATTAGGGGCTAATCCAAATTTTTGTGCATCAGCTTTCGAAAGATTTTTTTTCGGCAAGGGCAATTGCTTCTATTATTTCCAGATTAACTTCTAACTTTTTAATGTTTTGGTTAAATGTAGAAAATCAGGATTGTTTTTAACCTTGCTCCAGATTTAAGAACCCAAAATCAATTTTAACTTTTCCAAAAGGGCTTTCTCAGCTTTGCTTATGGAATGGAATGAAGCGGCAACCTTAGTGGCTCCATCTAAAAGCCTGTTTTTATCTTCAACAGGAAGCAAAGGACCATTGTGCTTCAGATATTCGCTGACTTCATCAAAGGCCTCCGTTGAACCAACATCATTTCCTTCTAATAAATCAAACTGAAATTCAACAGCAAATGCCGCATCTGTTCCAAATTCATCATTGTGTTTTTCTTTTGGAACCAATTCTTCTCTTACCATCCTTCGAAGTTCCTTCCACTCTTTTCCAGCGATTGAGCCATCAATGGATGCAATGCTGTAGAGCAAATTGCCCATTTGTTTGTAGTATTCTGTGTAATTTTTCATGGTCCAATTTTATGTTTTATTCTTTAATTGATTACTAATATTAATCAGGTTTTTTTCCGGCAAGGACAAAAATTGCATCTTCCAGGCTTAAATATTTTCCTGCCGTTTCAAGCACCTGCGGCTGAGTTGCATTTTCTAATACCTTCAAATTACTTTCCATTCTTTCAAATGATTGGCCGTTCAACCACATAGATTTATACCTGTCAGCCAGACCATAGCAGTTGGTGACTGAAGAAATAAATTGCCCTATCATGTAGTTTTTAACCAAATCCAATTCTTCTTCATCAACCAATTGTGACCTTAAAATTTCAGCTTCTTTTTTGATTTCAGAAATTGCCTCCAGGGCTACTTCACCTTTGATATCAGTTCCAATTTGCCAGTAAGGTTTTCCTGTGTTTGGCACCCGTTGGGCAAAAATACCATATGTCCAACCCTTGTCTTCTCTAATATTTCCCATTAGCCTTGACCCAAAATAACCCCCGTAAATCTCCAAGACCAGGTTTAAAAGAGAGGAGTCCGGATGAAGACTGTCAATGGTCCATTTTCCAATTCTTAGTGTTGTTTGTTGTGAATCCGGCATTTCCTCCCAATAAATGTCCCCCTTTAAATCTGGTAAGGATAGACTGCTTTTTTGCGCCAGGTTTCCAATATTCGAAAATTCATTGAGCCAGTCTTTTAAGCTTTTGAGTGCATCTGGTTGAAGCCATCCGGAAACCAAAGCAAGGGCAGGTCCGGTTTGCTTTTGCTTGTTGAATTTTTCCTGTAAAAGTTCTGGGGTAAAGGTTTGAATTAAGGTTGAGTCAAGAGAATATCCATAGTCCAGATTGGCACCATACATTTTTTTTCTAAACAGTTTGCTGGCCATAAATCCTGTTTTTTGTAGGTTGATGGCGTTTTGTTGGATGGTAGTTTCCCTTATTGTATTCCATTCTTTTTCAGGAAAAACAGATTCATTCCAGATTTCCTTCATGATTTGAAGCACTTCAGGAAAAACCCTTGAAAGACAAGAGATAGAGATGGTTTCAAAATCCGGATGGTGCGAAATTTCTATACTGGCCCCTAGAAAAGAAATGGAATCGGCTATCTTTTTGGAAGATTTTTGTACCGTACCTTCTAGCAACATCCGGAAGGCATAGTTGTCTTTTTGTCGATTTTCGGACGTCAAATCTGAAAATGGAAAAACCAATTCTATAGAAACCAGATTCTGGGTCTGGCTTAAATAAGTGCTTAATTCAATCCCATTGGACAGTTTTGTTATTTCTGGCGCAGCTATTTTTGGAATTTTTAATGAATATGAAGCAGGGGGGATGGTTCTATCTAACATCAGCAGATTTTTTATTGGGCCGCAATATCTGATTACAAATACAATTAATCGCCTTTCAAATCATCATTTTTGAAATTATCAGAAAATAGTGGGTTTGATAAGGACTGTTTCTGAAGCTAAAACCCGGACAATACCGATGCTTGAAATTGAATGCTAAATTGTGTTTCCAATTTAATATCCGGAAATTGCCTTTTAAGAATCGACATTGTGTGCTTAATTTGAAAACGTTTTTGGGTGCTAAGAAATGGTTAGAAAAATCTGGTTTTTCATTCCAATAATCCGGTTAAAAATCAAAAAAGTGATGTTCAGGAATTTTATTTTGTTGCTAGGCAGTTTGTGGATTGGTTATTCAGGGATTTCCAAAGAAGTAAAACCGTCAAATCAGCCAGACTTTATTGAAAATTTAGGACAATGGCCTTCAGGATTTTCATTTATGACTTCGTTTCAAGGAGGTTATATGTGGTTTGGTAAGAATTCATTCAGGGCGAACCTCTCAAATCCCCATATTCCACACGCTGGAAAACACTTGGATGAAAAGCATGAAAAAAACAAAGTATTTAGCCACGCCTATGAATTGGAGTTTATGGGTGCAAAAGCTGAAAGCATCAAACCCATTTCCGAAACCAGCAAAACCAGCTATAATTTTTACATCGGCAAGGAAAGGGCCAATTGGGCAAATGGAGCCAATGGATATTCTGAAATCGGTTATAAAAATTTGTATCCCGGAATTGATGTCAACCTTTATCACCAGGCCGGACTTTTGAAATATGATTTTCTGATTCAAAACCCAGAAAATTATACCAAAATTAAATTCAGATACCATGGATTGGAAAGGGTAGAATTAGTGAAAGGAAACCTGAGGTTAAAAACCTCTTTTGGTGATATTGAGGAGTCTATTCCGGAATCCTACCAAATCATTCAGGGCAAAAAGCAAATGGTCAATTGCCAGTATAAAATATGTAATGGTTTGGTTTCGTTTGAGTTTCCGGATGGAATAGCCAAAGGTTTTCCTTTAGTGATAGATCCGAAAGTGGTTTTCTATACATATTCAGGCTCTACTTCAGACAATTGGGGAAACACAGCAGTTTCCGATAAATCAGGCAATTCCTATCTGGCTGGCGTAGTTTTCGGGCCTACCTTTCCAACGGTTTTAGGTGCTTTTGACCGGACCTACAACGGAACAGGAAATAATTCATCCTATGATATTGGCATTCAGAAATTTAGTTCATCGGGGACAACTTTGCTTACTTCTACATTTCTGGGAGGTTCATTGGCCGAAACGCCACATAGCATCAATATAGATCAAAGCGATAACTTACTGGTTTTGGGAAGTACGTCTTCAATTAATTTTCCTGTTTCTGAAAATGCTTTTCAGGCGGTGTTTGGCGGAGGAGATGAATTTGCACCTTTTTTTGAAACCAATAACCAGGGCTATAAATACTTAAATGGGTCTGATATTTTTATCACAAAACTAAACGCCTCGGGCACAACCCTGCTTTCTTCTACCTACATAGGTGGTTCTGGAAATGATGGCATTGTTTCCAGAAATGACCTTTTGTATATGAACTATGGAGACTGTTTTCGGGGTGATATTATTGAAGCTCCGGATGGAAGTATTTTGTTCGCAAGCCAAACCAAATCAAGTAATTTCCCAATCCGGTCTGCTTTTCAAAGTCAATACCAGGGCCAAATGGATGGCGTAGTTTGCCGGTTAACCGGTAATTTAGATAGTTTGATTTGGGGAACTTATGCAGGTGGAAACTCAGCAGACGCCTTTTATTCTATACAACTTCAAGGCAATGACAGGGTGGTCGTTTCCGGAGGGAGTAAAAGTGTTGATTTTCCCATCACGGCCAATGCATTTCAAAGTCAACTTGTTGGAACCAACCAAGCCAGAAATTCTTTTTGCGATGCAGTAATAGCCTCTTTCTCATTGGATAGCGGTAATTTGCTTCATTCTACTTTTACCGGAACCTCTGCTTATGACCAGGCTTACTTGGTGCAAACAGATCGGGAAAGCAATGTGTACATACTTGGGCAAACGGATGGCATTTTTCCATTAACAACAGGAAAATATGGAAATCCCGGGGGTAGAATTTTTGTTCAGAAATTTGACCGAAATCTTCAGAGTTCCGATTGGTCAACCACCTTGGGTAACGGGCCTTCGGCTGCCCTGGTGCCTTCGGCATTTTTGGTAGATACTTGTTCAAGGATTTATTTTTCAGGGTGGGGAGGAGCGGATAACAGTGTCGGAATTGGTTTTACAAACGGAACTTCAAGTGGTTTTCCCACCTCTGTAGATGCCATTAAACCTGTGTCGGGGGGCAATGATTTTTACTTTTGTGTTTTAAGCTCAGAAGCCAACGGTCTGCAATTTGGTTCCTACTTTGGAGGAAGCAGCAGGGGAGAACATGTGGATGGCGGAACCAGCAGGTTTGATAAAAACGGAATTATAACGCAGGCTACTTGTGGATGTAAAGCATCGAATGGAGGGTTTTACCAGGGAACACCGGGGTCTTACAGTCCTCTGATTCAAAGTTCCAACTGTAATCAAGGTGTTGTCAAAATTAATCTGGGCACGTTAAAAGCAGAGTTTTCATTTGTTTCTTCAGCATCTTCAGGAAATTGTGATTTTACAATCCCTTTTAAAAATAATTCCAGCAATGGGACGAATTATACATGGTTTTGGGGCGATGGAGATTCGCTTAATTCTAACCTTACCAATGTGAGCCATACCTTCAATGGCCCAGGTATTTATATTGTCAGACTGAGAGCGGTCAATCTTAGTACCTGCAGAGGGATTGATTTTTTCTCCGATACCATTGTATTGGAATCTCAGTTTAGTTTTGAACCCGATACAACCTTAGCAGAATATTGCAAAGGAGAAACCATTACCACCAATCTTCCGGATTACCCGGGAGTAACCCGCAATTGGATCACCCGAACAGACATCATCAACAGTAATTTTGTTAAACCTGTTATCAAACCTACGGCACCCACATTGTATAAAATCGAATACAGAAATGTAAGAGGGTGTGTTCAATATTCTTATTATCAAACGGTTCTGAAGGCTGACCTGGATTTATCTTTTAAGGATAGCCTTGTGATAGTACCTTGTGAATCTTCGGGAAAATTATTTCTGAAAGCCATCCATAATGGATCTGAATTACTTGAATGGACCTACAACAATGAGAAAAAATCTGGCCCCGAAGTTGATTTTGAGCTGAACGGGACCGGGAGTTTTACAGCCAGTCTGCTAGGTTTGAAAAACACCTGTCCTTTTAATTTTTCAAAATCGATTGAAATACCGGATTTCAAATTTCAGATAAAAAGCAACTTTAAAGCTGAGGTGGTAAATGAGTCCTGCTCAAGCAGCTATATTAAATTTTCTAATCTTTCTACAAACGGAACCAACTTTAAATGGGATTTTGGGGATGGAACAAATTCAGAGGAAAACTCTCCTTTACATTATTACAAATCTAAAGGCGAATTTGAGGTTTCATTGTTGGTTCAAAACCAGAAATGCAGGGAAACAAGTTCCCAAAAAATAGATTTTGTTCCAATCAGTTTTCCCAATTTAATCACCAACAATGGGGATGGTTTGAACGATTTTTACAGAATAGACGGCTTAAATCAGCCCATATTTTTGGAAGCTTTTAACCGTTGGGGAGAAAAAGTTTTCTCTGCAGAATCATACCAAAACAACTGGAAACCCAGTCAGCCAGGTTCATACTTTGTCTATTTGCGGTTTGCCAATGGAGAATCCTGCAGCGATTGGATTCTGGTTAACAATTGAAAACCTAATGCTTGTTTATGATCCCCTTTGGAACTTGATATCCAAAGGTTTAGGTCTGTAATTTGGTTTTTGGGAACTAAAACCCATAGGTTTATCGTGATTTTTGGTAGTTTTTTCCGACTTTTGCTTTCTTTTTTTTCATAATCTTAGAAAAAAATATGTCAGAAAAAACTATACACTGCTTAATCGTGGGTTCAGGTCCAGCGGGTTACACGGCTGCCATTTATGCCTCCCGGGCAGGTTTAGAGCCGGTTTTATACACTGGCCCGGAACCAGGGGGACAATTAATGATTACAAACGATGTTGAAAATTTTCCCGGATATCCAGATGGCATAATGGGGCCACAAATGATGGAAGATTTGAAAAAACAAGCCATCCGTTTCGGAACAGATGTCCGGTTTGGCATGGTAACTTCTGTAGATTTTTCCGGGTTTCCACTCAAGGCAAGAATAAATGATGAATTTGATATTGAGGCATCTACGGTCATTATTTCAACCGGGGCATCGGCCAAATGGCTGGGTCTGGAATCAGAACAAAGACTTAATGGTAAAGGCGTTTCTGCCTGTGCAGTTTGCGATGGTTTCTTTTTCAGAGGCCAGGATGTTATAATTGTTGGTGCTGGTGACACTGCCTGTGAAGAGGCAACTTATCTTTCAAAACTTTGCCGAAAGGTGACCATGTTGGTTAGAAAAGGAGAAATGAGAGCAAGTACGATCATGCAAAACAGAGTCCTGAATACGCCCAACATTGAGGTTATGTGGAATACAGATACCCTTGAAATTTTAGGAGCCGAAGGTGTTGAAGGCGCAAGGGTAAAAAACAATGTAACCGGGGAAATAACTGAAATTGTAGCTACAGGTTTCTTTGTGGCAATCGGCCATAAACCCAATACAGATATTTTTAAGGGCATTCTGGATATGGACGAAAATGGGTACATCCATACAGATAAGATTAGTACCAGAACCAATGTTGAAGGTGTTTTTGCATGTGGTGATGCCCAGGATCATATTTACAGGCAAGCCATCACCGCAGCTGGAACAGGCTGCATGGCAGCACTTGACGCTGAAAGATATCTTGCATCTATAGAAGTACACGCTTGATTTTGAGGATAGTAACACTATTATTCCTCGTTTTCTTTGTTCTTTTTTATACTCCTGTCGAATCTCAGGCGAGAAAAAAAAGGAGGAGGGCTTCCGTAAGTAAAAGAGATGCGATTTTTGTGAAACCTGCAAAAATCAGCAATAGAAAAAAGAGAGCCAGAGGCAGATTCAGAGGCAGCGGAGGAAGAGATTTTGTAGAGAAAGAAGGACTTCTCGCGGAACGGTATGTGGATAAAACACCCATTACCGGTCCCAATGCATTTCAAACACTTTCCAGACCCAATTCTTTTTTGAGAGAAGATACTTTTTCGATTTTTGAAGGTGAGCCTCAATTGGTTGAGGTGGCTGAAGAGTTTCAAGTGGATTCTTCGTGGGTGAAAGCAACAGAATATTATTCAATCTGGGATGCTTATTCGTTAAATCCTTATCGGTCAGATGTTTCTCAGTTAAAGGATACACTAAGAATAACGCTTTTTGACACTGTGAAGGGTCAAAACTGGGCTGAACCCGTGCCCAAATCGTTTATTACATCTCAATTTGGAAAAAGAGGATACCGCTGGCATTATGGTGTAGATCTTGAACTTGATGTTGGAGATTCAATCAAATCAGTTTGGGATGGGATTGTAAGGTTAACCAACTGGGATGGAGGCGGCTATGGCAACTATGTGCTTGTAAGGCATTACAATGGCTTAGAAACCTTGTATGGCCACCTGTCTGATATTCAATGTACAGTTGGTCAGATTGTTCAGGCAGGTGATTTGTTGGCAAAAGGAGGAAATACCGGAAGAAGTTCAGGACCACATCTTCATTTCGAGGTTCGGTACCAGGGTATTCCCATTAATCCAATGGATATATTTGACTTTAACAACCATACAATTGTCTCCTCAGACTATTTTATTTCACCTGAAACATTTGATTATCTGGACCGAAGGGTATCCAGATCCTCCGGAGAATCAAGGGGATATAAAACACGGAAGGTTTACTATCATTCTGTGAGGAGAGGAGATACTCTTTCTTCTATTTCTGATAAATATGGGATTTCCATTTCCACATTGAAAAGATTAAACGGAATGGGGAGAAGTAACTCCCTTCAAGCTGGAAAAAGGCTTAGAATCAGATAACTGGAAATGTCAAACTGAAATCAAAACCATTTTCCTGAAAGCTCGGGAGGAACAAATTTTATCTGTAAAAATCTTTAATTTTTAAGAATCTACAACTGGAAATTGACTTTAATTGCAACCGGATTAATGCCACTGATTTCCAAATAAAAAAATAGAATTATCACCTTATGTACACCTTACAATCTGATTTAACTGCGACCTTAGAAGATATTAAAAATCAAGGACTTTACAAAAAAGAAAGAATCATTACTTCCCCCCAAAGTGTAGAAATTGATGCATTGCCCGGAGGTGAGGTTTTAAACTTTTGTGCCAACAATTATCTGGGTTTAAGTTCCCATCCCAAAGTAACAGAAGCAGCCAAAGCTGCCATTGATACCCACGGATTTGGAATGAGTTCGGTTAGATTTATTTGTGGAACGCAGGATATCCACAAGGAACTGGAAGAAAAGATTTCTAATTTTCTGGGTACAGAAGATACCATTTTGTATTGTGCAGCTTTTGATGCCAATGGTGGTCTTTTCGAGCCCCTTTTGGGCGCAGAAGATGCCATAGTATCCGATGAACTAAACCATGCTTCTATTATTGATGGCATCAGGCTTTGCAAGGCAAAGCGATACCGGTACAAGAACAACGATATGAAAGACCTTGAAGCCCAGTTGATTGATGCAAGGAATTCGGGAGCTAAACATATTCTTATTTTTACAGATGGAGTTTTTTCTATGGATGGCACCATTGCCAAACTGGATGAAATCTGCGACCTGGCAGATAAATATAAAGCCATGGTGGGAATAGATGAGTGTCATTCAACAGGTTTTATGGGTGCTACGGGAAGGGGAGTACATGAATTGAAAAACGTAATGGGGCGGGTTGACATCATAACCGGTACCTTAGGCAAAGCACTGGGAGGTGCCTCCGGTGGATTTACTGCAGCCAGAAAGGAAATTGTGGAGCTTCTCAGACAAAGGTCAAGACCATATTTGTTTAGTAATGCCTTGGCTCCCAGCATTGTTGGTGCCAGTATCGCCGTGATGGATATGCTTACCGAAACAACTTCTTTGCGGGATAAATTGGAGGAAAATACCAATTATTTCCGAAAGGAAATGACAGAAGCTGGTTTTGAAATCAAAGAAGGAACGCATCCCATCTGTCCGGTAATGCTATACGATGCCGTTTTGGCCCAAAAATTTGCTGAGAAGCTTTTGGCAGAAGGGATATATGTCATTGGATTTTACTATCCTGTAGTTCCCCATGGAAAGGCGAGAATCCGGGTTCAGATTTCTGCAGCACACGAAAAAAAGCATCTCGATAAATGCATAGCCGCCTTTAAGAAAGTGGGTAAAGAGCTTGGTGTTCTGAAATAGAATATGGGTTGAATAGGTCCTGTTAATTCAGATTTTTGTGCTTTGTAAAGCCAGTCAGAACAATGTGTGGTTGGCCAAAAAGCGTGAGATTCAAAGGTTTATTGCTGTTATTTAGCTGGCCTTCCATGAGCGGTTGATGTTGGTGAAAAGATCAAAAAAGTTAAAATCACTGAATTTCAGGTGTTTATTTAAAAATTTATTTTTGAACCGTTTCAGGTTGGAATTTCGGAGTTTTTGCCCCATTGATTCCGGAAGACGATTTTCGGATTTTAATTTCTTTTTCCAGATTAAGCCAGGTGATTTTTAAAAATGTCAATTTCACAAAATTTAGATCACAAAAGGCTACAATTCTTAGCTTTCTTCATGTTTATTAGCCGAATGAAATCAAACTTTTTTTGGTTTGATTGACCTTTAACAATTTCAAATTGTCGGAAATGAATTTTCAAATTAAAACCAATGAAGGCTATGAAGCTGCTTACCGCCAAAGCATAGAACAACCAGAGCAATTCTGGGATGATGTGGCAAAAGAATATCAATGGCAGCAGCCGTGGTCAAAAACCTTGACGTGGAATTTTGAAGAACCCAATGTGAAATGGTTTGAGGGAGGAAAATTAAACATAACCGAAAATTGTTTAGACCGGCATTTAGAAAAAAATGGAACTAAAACGGCCTTAATCTGGGAGCCAAATGACCCAAAGGAACCCTTTCTCAAATTTACATATGAGGAACTTCATTCCAGGGTTTGCATTATGGCCAATATTTTGAAAGGAATGGGGATTAAAAAAGGCGATCGGGTTTGTATTTATTTACCCATGATTCCTGAACTTAGTTTTGCGGTTTTGGCTTGTGCCAGAATTGGTGCCATTCATTCCGTGGTTTTTGCTGGTTTCAGTGTAAACGCAGTGGCCGATCGAATTCAGGATTCCGGTTGTGAATATTGCATAACTTCTGATGGGTTAAACCGTGGAGCCAAGCAAATTCCGATAAAATCTGTGGTCGATGAAGCTGTGGAATCCTGTCCTACAATTAAAAAAGTTCTGGTTATAAACAGGATAAACTGGCCTGTGGAAATGAAAGAAGGTAGAGATTTCTGGTACCATATTGAACGAACCAAGGTTAGCGATGATTGCCCGGCAGAAGAAATGGATAGTGAGGATCCGCTCTTTATTTTATACACAAGTGGAAGTACGGGAAAACCAAAAGGCGTTGTCCATACTTGTGCGGGTTACATGGTTTATTCCGGTTATACTTTTTCAAATGTTTTTCAATATCAGGAAAATGAAGTGTATTGGTGCACTGCAGATGTAGGTTGGGTTACAGGACATAGCTACCTGATTTATGGCCCATTGTTAAATGGGGCAACTTCTCTCATGTTTGAAGGCATTCCCACCTTTCCCGATCCAGGTCGGTTTTGGCAAGTGATTGATAAACATAGGGTTAATATTTTTTATACCGCACCAACAGCAATTCGCTCCCTTATGGCTGCGGGAATAGACCATGTACTTGCATATAGTCTTCATTCTTTGCGGGTTTTGGGATCTGTAGGAGAACCCATCAATGAAGAGGCCTGGCATTGGTATCATACCCATGTTGGGAAAGGAAAATGCCCCATAGTTGACACATGGTGGCAAACCGAAACCGGAGGAATTATGATATCTGCTTTGGCGGGAATATCAGAACTGATACCTGCCCATGCAGGATTGCCTTTGCCGGGAATTCAGCCAATACTGGTAAACAACGACGGAACAGAAATTATCGGGAATAATGTAGAAGGTCATTTGTGTATCAAATTTCCCTGGCCTTCAATTATCCGAACTACCTGGGGAGACCATGAGCGATGTCGGATTAACTATTTTTCGACCTATAAAAATCTGTATTTTACAGGAGATGGAGCTCGTAGAGAGGCAAATGGCATGTATCGAATTATTGGAAGGGTGGATGATGTGATTAATGTAAGTGGACATCGGTTTGGAACTGCTGAAATTGAAAATGCCATCAACCAGAATAAGAAAGTTGTAGAATCAGCAGTGGTAGGATTTCCTCATCCTATTAAGGGTCAGGGAATTTATGCGTACGTGATTCTTTTAGCACCAACAGATACACCCAATCATATGCGGGATGAAATCGTGGAAACTGTGGCTGAGCACATTGGCAGAATTGCAAAACCAGATAAAATTCAGTTTGTGTCGGCACTTCCAAAAACGCGTTCAGGAAAAATCATGCGCAGGATTCTGCGAAAAGTGGCAGACGGAGAACTGGAAACCTTGGGTGACACAAGTACACTACTCGATCCTCTGGTTGTGGATGAAATTATTAAAGGAAGACTGTAGTTTTCAGTTTGCCTGAAGATTTGCAAAGAGTTCACTTAGAGTTAAATTCCGGAAATCTTGCCTGTATATAAATAGGGTCCACTGAAAAAGTAGAAATCTAACGCACAAAATCCTTCCTCCAATTAATTGTCGGTTTCCGAGATTCATACTTTTTGGCATTGCCCCAAAAAGTATGCAAAAAACTCTAGCTTTTCCAATGCTCCTTCCCGCTTCCGGCCCACCCTCGCTGGAAAAGCT
>JAIXQU010000167.1 GCA_027485575.1 Cytophagaceae bacterium | reverse complement strand
ATTGCATATAGCTTCTTTCCTAAGAAACCTTCTTTAAATCTGGACTTCGAAACCTCTAACCAACTGACTCTCTTTTAGTTTTATTTCGAACTCACGTTAGAATTAAGGGGATAATTTCTTTTTTTCCCGCAGCATTTTTCCAAAATCCCAATGCAATCGGAGTGCTTTTAAGGTTGTCAGAATTCGTATTTCCTTGGTTTCAATAGTTTTGGCTTCTGAAATCCACTTGCTGAAATACAATCGATGTGATGGGGCAAGGCTTAAGAAAAATGAGTTTGCATTTTCATCGTTCTCAAGACAAATCTCTAAATCGGCATCTGTTTTTCTTTCTGATTTGTCCACTTCCAGGGTTAATCTTAGTTTTTTGCCAGCTTCTTTTCTTAATTTTTTTCTAAGTGCTGCCTTGAGCGGAAGTATAAAATCTCCATTACCCATTGGTATTAATGCCATCCCGGAAATTTCTATTTCGTCCAGTAACCCCTTTACTCTAAATGATTTTTTGTTTTCAGGCTTGAGTTTTTCTGCCAATGAACAAGAAATCAGAATATAAGTCCAACCGGTTTTTTCACCATGTTCTCCAAATTTTTCAATTTCAGTTTCGAAGGAAATCACTTTTTTCTTTTTGATAAGTTTGGCGCATCAGGCAGATTTGTAGTTGCTAAGAAAACAAAAAATCGTTTTGATAATCTATCTCTAATTTTGGGCAAAATTGGCAATGGAACAAGACAGTCACTTTCAAAATCAACTAACGAAACTTAAGCAGCTTTTTTATCAGGATTCTTCCCTGATTTTGACCGCAGCATATATTGTTTTGATTGGAATCGGGATGATTTTCAGTTATCAATTCTATCATTTATGGGGAATTGACATTCTCAAATACGCAGAGCTGACCGACTTTTTACTTGCCCCATTTGCGGATACAATAGTTTTTGTTTTTACTTCTATTTCATTGGGTTTGGTTTGGGTGGCTATGATTTTGAATGATTGGTTGGAGGCAAAATACCCCAGGGCGTATAAGATTCTCAATATGGGAATGAGCAAAGAATCTAAATACTATAAAGCCTATTTATCAGCTTCATATATTGGTTCTGCTTTTCTGTATGTGCATTTTGCGGCAACTTTGCTTGGCATATTTGATTTTTATTCAATCAAGAAAGGAAAAGGAAAAAAAGTGGAGGTTCAGTTTCAAAGTAAAACCGAATCCAGGCCTGAAGTCTTTGTTTTGCTTGGGAAAACCACCTCTTTCGTTTTTTTGGTTGATACTGGATTAACCAAAGTACAGGCCATCCCAATTGAGGGAAATATTGCCTCTCTCAGCTACCTTGAAGTTGATTCAGCTTTTCTTTCAAAAGAGAAGAAATTTCTTCCATTCCAATAGTTGCAACTTTCTGGATATAAACTATTTGTTTATTCGTCCTGACCTCCACCGCCCCGGGGTCAACAACGAAAATCGGGGTTTTCCCTGGAACATAATCAACCAAAGATGCAGCTGGATAAACTTGCATAGAGGTACCTACCACCACAAGAAAGTCAGCATTTGAAACTTCATCAATGGCAGTTTCCATCATTGGAACAGCCTCGCCAAACCAAACAATATTGGGCCGAAGCTGAGAACCATCCGGCGCTTTGTCACCTGGATTTAACTCCCAGCCGGTAATTTCAAAAACTTCGTTTTCATTTTTTGTGCTTCGGCTTTGAAACAAATGGCCATGAAGATGAATTATTTTTTTGCTTTTGGCTTGTTCATGCAGATTGTCAACATTTTGTGTAATTACAACAACATCAAAGTCTTTTTCCAATGCTTTAATGATGAGGTGTCCCTTGTTTGGCTTGGCAAGCAGTCCCTGTTTCCTTCGTTGATTGTAAAATTCCAGAACCATTTCCGGATTCTTTTTCCAGGCCTGTGGAGTAGCCACATCTTCAATTTTATGACCCTCCCAAAGGCCATCCGAACCTCTGAATGTAGCCAACCCACTTTCTGCAGAAATTCCTGCTCCTGATAGAATTACAAGTTTTTTCTTTTTCAATTCGCTGAGAATTTAGGTAAAAATATTTTACTGTATTTTGAGATCTTAATAATGAAACAGCTTTGTTTTTAGCTCGAATACGGAATCAAAGATCTTCAAAATCTTGGTTAAAACAGCAATTCCATTGAGATTTTATCCGCAAGTAATTTTCCTTCCCGGGTTAGTTGAATGGTTTCATTTTCAATGGTCAGCAATCTGGTTTGAATGAAACCTTTCAGAATTTTACTTCTTTCTTTTAAAAGGTCTATTCCGGTGTGAAAATTAAAATCCTGATTAGAGATTCCCCATTTGGTTCTTAATCTGGTAATGATAATTTCATTGGCAAGTTCGTGATTGGAAAGCAATTCGGACTTTTCCAACAAGCTGCTTTCATTTAGCAATTTCTTGATATACAATGAATTATTGGGTAGATTTTCATACCTGGCTTTGCCATCAAATCCATGACCTCCTGGCCCAAAAGCAAGATATGGTTTTTGAAACCAATAATTGGTATTGTGAACTGCCTCGTATCCCGGGAGGCAAAAATTGGATATTTCATAAGATTCAAATCCTGAATTTTGAAGACTATTAGCCACTTGCTGGAATTGGAGTGCTGCGCTTTCTTCAGGCAAAGGGCTCAAATGGCCTTTTTTTAGTCGGTTTCCGAAAACAGTATCTGGTTCGATGGTTAAGCTATAGGCAGATATATGTTTTGGGGAAAGCTGAACCAGGGCTTGAATGTCTGTTTCAAGCTCATCTGAAGTGCTTTCGGGAAAATTGTACATCAAGTCCAAAGAAATGTTGTCAATGCCTGAATCCTGGGCCAGAAATACGGCTGCTTTTCCTTCTTCGTAACTATGTAACCGATTCATCCATGTAAGTCTTTGGTTATTGCTCGATTGAAGACCGATGCTTAACCGGTTTATTCCCAATGTTTTCCATGCATTCAGGTTGATTTTGGTAACATCATCCGGATTCGCTTCGAGCGTTATTTCCCTGATTTTGCCAAAATTGAAATGATGGTGTAGCGTTTCAAATATAGACCCGAGCATTTCAGGTTTTAAAATGGAGGGGGTGCCTCCGCCAAAATAAATGGTTTCAGGTTCCTTGTCCTGGCAATTCTTTGCCCTGATTTCAATTTCAACGTTGATAGCTTTAATCATATTTTCCATATTTTCCAGGGAAGTAGAAAAATGAAAATCACAATAGTGACAAGCCTTTCTACAAAAAGGAATATGGAAATAAAGCATTGGTTTGTAAGTTCTTAAAAGTAAATATTTTAAAATTCAGTTGGGAATATTACCTTTTGTATTGCATTATTCTTTCAACAACCACAGTATCCCTCGTACTCAAAATAGAATCCTGCCTTTGCATCAGGCGAAGATTTCTCTCATGCATTTCCTCAATATGCATCACAGTTTTTTCGATTTTCTCAACCGTCCCCTGCAGGTTGGTCTTCATCATTCCGATTTGCGCAGTGATTATTTTTATACTGATGGCCAGCAATACAATTCCAAAAATTTTGCCCATCACTTTTAAACCATCATCCCCAATTTTATCCTCGAGCCACTGGGAACTTTTAAGTACCAAAAGGACCAAAACCAGATTGATCAATATTCCAATCAAAATACTTTCATAGCTGAATTGCGACCGTAGAGATACAAGGGTCGTCATCGTGCCAGCACCTGCGATTATGGGAAAAGCAAGTGGCACAATAGACCCTCCACCGGTACCTGTGCCGGAATCTTTAAAGAATTTCCTGCCAAGAATCATTTCCATTCCCATGATGAGCATAACAACGGCACCAGCTATTGCAAATGATTGAATGTCAACACCAAATAGCTTCAGAATCTTTTCTCCCAGATAAAGAAATGAAAACATGATTCCCCCGGCTACCAAAGTAGCCTTCATCGGTTCAATGCCTCCGGCTTTTTTCTTGATATCAAGAATAACAGGTATAGAACCCAAAATGTCAATTACTGAAAATAGTATTAAGGTAACTGACCCAATCTCTTTAAAATCCATACAATCAATTGGGTATCAAAAAGCAAACCGATTTTTTATTTTGAAAATTTAATTTTATTGGTTAAAAGTTAAATCACTGTAAATCAAGAATAAAAACATTTTAAAACGCTTATAAATGGATTTAAACGAATATAAACATTTGAAGACCGATTCGGACAAAACGGCCCCTTCACCTTTGCAGCGTCAAATCAATTGACACATTTTCAAATTCAAATATTAAAAACAAAAAACAAAAATTCTTATGAACGCACTTGTAAATTCAGTTAGGTTAATGGGTAATTTAGGAAAAGATCCCATCATTAAATCATTTTCGAATGGAGGCAAAATCGCCAATTGCACAATTGCAACCGCCCACATTTCAAAAGACAAGGAAGGAAATAAAATTGAAGAAACCGATTGGCACAATATTGTTATTAAAGGGAAATTGGCTGAAGTTGTTGAAAAATACGTTAGCAAAGGATCTAAAATAGCGGTAGAGGGAAGCCTTAGAAACAGAAAATATACAGATGCTGCTGGCAATGATAAATATATAACTGAGGTAATAGTTAACGACTTACAACTTCTAAGCAAGAAAGAAAGCCAGGATTAAATCCAAATTCCCCAATAGAAAAAGCCTTTGGTTCATTAATGATTGATTTTAACCTTAAGTCCTAAATCTTGGAGGGCTTGTCCCGAACTGGCTTCGGGAGGATTTAGGTTCGGTTCTAAAGCATAGAAAATCAATCATTTACATCCTATTGCATATCTGGATTAAATAGGTTTCTGCAAGGTTGATTAGATTGATCTGCAGAAGTTGAATGATGTTGCCATCTAAATGGAGGTTGCTCCATTTAGATGGCAATTTTTGAATAGGACCCGAGAAATTTAAAGTCCTGAACACTTCTTTTCTGATGCAAAGGTTTTTTGACTTGAATCCATAAGAACTTGTTCGGAGCCAACCGGGCCTCAATTTTCAAAAATCTTTTTTTGAATTTGGTATTCTGATTTTTAATTTATCGGGAATTATTTGAACGGTAAATTTCTTGGGAAGCACAATCGGTTCCCCGTCCACATGTCCGGGAGTTTCTGAATCTAATTCGACATCAACTTTCGCCATTGCTTCCATTTTGCAAAATCTATTCGGTTTTAATTTCTGATTTAAGAGTCTGTAAATCAGTTCTCCACTTCTGAGAAATGGGAATGGGGAAATCTGGGTTACATTTAATAAACCATCAAAAATAGAGGCACCCGGGGCTATAAATGCATTGTTTCCATATTGACTTCCATTGGCAAAGGTCAAGGTGAAAATTTTCGTTTTTCGGTTGTTTATGCTGATTTCTAAAGGTTTATAAAACCAAAAAGCTTTTGAAGCAGATTTCAGATACTGCGAGAATCCACGTTTTTTTTGTTCACTGAATACTTTTGAAACCGTACCTTCAAAACCAATACCTGCTGCGAGAAAAAAATGGTGTTCTGCAATTTTTCCAACATCCATCCACTCCGATTTGCCATGAAGCAACTGTTTGATTGCAATTTCTGGGTTTAAGGAAATGCCAATGTGCCTTGCCAATCCATTTCCTGAACCAATTGGTATAATTCCTAAGCTGGTTTCAGAACCCAGCAATCCAATGGCAGTTTCATTCATGGTTCCATCGCCTCCAATGGCAATGCATAAATCAACCTCTTCTAAAACAGCCTGTTGTGTCAGTTTGGTTGCGTGGCCAGGACCTTCGGTAAAATAGGTTTGAATGTCAAACAAACCCCGCGTTTCTTTTTTACAAACTTCCTCCAGTCTTTCAATAAGCCCGGACTTCTTTTTTATTGTTCCTGAATTCGGATTTACGATGAAAGCAATTTTTTTCAAAGGAGATTGGTTTTCAGCTATTTCGAATGGAATAAACTACTTCAATTTCAACTTTGTGATACGGTATCTACCAAAATATTAATATAGAATCTTGAATCTTCAGGTTCCATCAGGTGCTTCCGAATCATTACAAGATCTTTTCCTTTGAAAATTTCTAAATCCACAAATACCAGATCCATGATTTCTTATTCTTGCAAAAATAGAGCTTTTGACATTATGCGGCTAAAATAAAAAAGCCCTGAATTTCAGGGCTTTCT
>JAIXQU010000009.1 GCA_027485575.1 Cytophagaceae bacterium | reverse complement strand
TTAGATTCTGTTGTTTCGGAAGGTTTGGCAACCACATCCGGATTTTTCAAAGGTTTTCCGGTGGCAATGACCACAATAGAATCAGGCACAATCTGGCTTTGACCTCTGAAAGCACCGATGGTGCCCATTATTTTGATAGAATCACCCTCGTTAAGGACAGGCACATTGGTAAGGTTTGTGGTTTTGAAAATACCAATTCCCCCGGTTGCATCCCTCAGGTGCATGTTATAACCTGCATTTGCAGGAGAAAGTCGGGTATTCAGTCCATAGACCGTTCCATAGATTCTGAAGTTTTTACCGACAGAATCGGCCTGATTTCCTGTATTGGCTCCTTTGATTTGGGCAATGGTTCTGGTGGGAGGGAAGGGTTCAACAACAACAGGCGAGTCGTTGTCAATAATGGTTATTGTTTGTATTGAGTCGGGTCCAATTTCCGCTTTAATGGTGGTGCCACTAAGGGGTTTTCTCAAGGCTACAATCAAAGTTTTGTTTCCATCGGGGACAAAATCATCCAGCAATTTATATGCATAGGTTAGGCTTGTTGTTCCGGGCGGAAAAAACAGGGTGTTTATGGCGAAAATTGATGTGTAGTCGGTACCTAAAACTGCAGTTCCTGATTTTTGGACAACACTAATCTGACGAAAGGAATTGGCAGCAGGTGAAAGGTTTACAACTACCTTGATTGAATCGCCATTTTCAGATACAGACTGAGAGGTAACTGAAAATGTGCAGGTTGGTGGACCCGGAGCAATAGGGTCTGTAATTGTTAGATTAAAAATGGAGTCAGGACCAATCAAAATACCTGGAGTTAAGGAGCGAATCACCCAGGATGCATTTTCCGAATTTTCAGTTAGTGCATCGGTTAATGCGTTAATGGTAATTCCTACAGAACTTTGACCGGCTGGAAGGCCAATATTTGAAGCATTTAAAGTCCCCAGGTTATAATCAGACCCGGAAATAGTTCCAGATTTCTGAACAATCTGAAAATTGGATGCCAAGGTGGATACTGCTGAAATTCCTACGTTTATTGTATTTGAGTTTCCTTCAACAATGGACGCTTGAGTAGTTAACCATTTTAATTCTGGAAGTGAGGGACCTGTGTTTAAGATCTGGCCATAGACCCTGATTGAATCTACTCTCCATGTTCCGGTTTCAGCTTCTGCTTCATAACCCAAAAATCTGAAAGCAAGGTTTACTGAGGAGCTGATATTTTTAAAAGACGATCCAAGTAAAGTTTTCTGGTTGTATCTGTACGTATTGGAATCAGGAATTGAAAAGGTGGAAATATTGGAATTGAAATTATCCAGTCCACTTCGGACTGAAAATTTTCTAATGCCAGTATTTGACCTTCTTTCTGCGATAATAATACTGTCCAGATTTAATACAAAGCCTGAATTTGCTTTGATAGAAAATTCAAAGTAATCGGCAGTGTCCGGTGTAGTACTGATTGTAAACCCGGTGGCCCCAAATGCACTGACAGCAGAACCGGTGGGCGGGGTTATTCCTGAACCTCTTCTGATGGAACTTAAAGTTCCATTAACGGGTTGTCCGTTTGGAGGAAGGGTAACTTCATTTCCATTCGAACCGGGAAAGGAAAATTGTTGGATGAGTTGAGCACTTGAGTTTTGATATAATAAAATACCCAGTAAAATACTGAAAATGAATTTCATAAATGCTTGGTTGTCTGTGGTTTTTCTTATTTTTTCCGAAGATAAATACTGCCACCTTTATTTTCAAGGCAAAGAGGCATGTTCTGCTTAAACCAGTTTTCATGATGCTCCTCAAGGAAAGTATTAAACATCACCACCTCAAAATTTGGATTATACATCAGAAAAGCCCTCAGTATATAAATTTCATTGAAGCCAAACCATTCTTCAGGTTTCATTACCCAGGTTTTCGGATATTCCATTGGAGTGAAAACATCATGAAAATGGATATAAACCCCTGATTTTAATTTTGGTAAAACTTCAAAGAAAATGAAATTAACATCACTTCCGGTTTTGCTCACATGGCTACTATCCACAAAAAGAATATCTCCGGATTCCAAAGCTTCAAATTCTGAAATTGGAACTTGTTGAATCGGTTTTTCAAAAATCCTGTTTTTTGATTTATCCGAATCTTTCAAAAGTGAATACAGTCTATCCGGATAAGGTTCTATGAATGTCAGTTTGATCTGGCTTTCGAAAAAACGCTCATTTGTGTCTATCATCACAGCGGATGAATGCCCGGACCCAATTTCAATAATGCGCTTGGGCTTGAGATACCTAATCAACATGTAAAGGAATATTCCATCCGAATAGGAGAAAATACCATTTCCGAGGTAATATCTGAAACCATTGGTCTGTTCTACAGGAAAAGGAAGTTCTTTGTAATAAGGAACCAAATCTTTAAGGATTTCAAGTTGCTTATCTTCTTGAAAATCAATGCCATGTACTTCTTTCTTTTTGGTGTCAAAAACAGTATCACTGTACATTTCCAATTCCTTAGGATTCACCAAAGGGTTATAGTAATGTCCTGGTGGGTACCACGTTTTATATTTCCGTAGTTCTTTATTTAAATGACTGACGTACGGAAGGCTATTGAGAATTCCTTTGATTGTCTCTTTGAACATGTATAAAAAATGAAAATCTGACCTGGTGAACAACCTGCAAATAAGCAAAAAAAGGCCGAACCATTTATGAATTGATTCGGCCTTTGGATTGGAAAAATATTTTTTAGCTTTCTGATTTTTCAGTATTGGCCTGTCAATCAGAGTGATTACAATTTACATTTCTGGTTCGGAAGACCCAACGCACTTATATTTTAAGGTGCCATCTGAACCAATTTTCATAAGGCCATCAATCATATATTGTTCACTGCAGAAAGGTGGGTTTTGGTGAGCATGATTGTATGAAAACCGAAGCAATGGGCATGGTGACATCAACATAATCATACGGTTTACCCCTTAATTTTTCTCATTGTAGTTTTGATTTTATGCACATTCTCCAAGGCCGTAAACTTGATTTTTTTCAAAGCCAAAATCCGGAAACCAGTGTTGAAGCTTTGGCTAAGGGCTGGCAAAAATCCATAACCCAATTTGGCCTTTGGTTTCCCTTTGTTCTCCAACTTCTAATCGAAGATTTTAAATTTATTGAAACAAGAATCCCATTTTTGTGCTTCTTGCTTTTGGGTCAACCGATCCTTATCTATTTAGTTTTTCATTTTGAATCGATTTTTCCTCCTTCACCTGTTTCTTTTTTGTTTTATAAGTAATGTCAATGGCCAGGAAACTTTTTCTATTTCCGGCAAAGTACAGGACTTTGGTTCCAATGCGGCACTTCCCGGTGCGGGCTGCATTTTAATGAAAGGTAGGGACTCCGTTGTGGTAAAAGGATTGCAAACTGAGGCCGATGGAAAATTTATTTTTTCTAATCTTGAAAAAGGTTTTTACCGACTTAAGATTCAGTATCTTGGCTATGAAACCATCAACCAAAGAATCAGGCTTTTTGAGGAAAGTATCGACCTGGGTTCGATTTCATTGAAGGAATCTTCAACCAACCTGGGCGAAGTAAAAATAGAGGGTAAAATTCCTCCGGTTGTGCAGAAAGGGGACACTACCCAATACGATGCCAGCGGTTTCAAAACCAATTCAGATGCTTCCGCACAAGACCTGGTGACAAAAATGCCGGGCGTGACTGTACAGGACGGAAAGGTAAATGCCCAGGGCGAAGAGGTTCGCAAGGTTTTGATAGACAACAAACCTTTTTTTGGAGACGACCCTGCCAACGCGTTAAAGAGCTTGCCTGCCGATGTGATTGACAAAGTCCAGATTTTTGACCAAATGAGTGACCAATCCAGATTCACAGGTTTTAATGATGGAAACACAACCAAAACCATGAACATCACCACCAAAGCAGGGATGCGGAATGGGAATTTTGGCAGGGCTTATGCCGGCTATGGAACGGATGAAAGATATAAATCCGGCCTCACTTTTAACAGGTTTCAAGGAGCAAGGAGGCTTACAGTTCTTGGTCAGGCCAACAACATCAATGAACAGAATTTTTCAATCTCTGATCTTGCCGGTGCGATGGGTTCTTCCGGTGGTTCGGGTAGGAGAGGAGGTGGAGGCGGAATGGGTGGAATGGGCGGTGGAATGGGCGGCGGCAGGAATGGCGGTTTTAACCAGGCTGCCCAGGATTTTTTCGTCAACAGTAAAAAAGGGATTGTTAATACAGGTGCTGCCGGCCTCAATTTCTCAGATAATCTGGGAAAAAAGGGAGAAGTTTCTGCCAACTATTTTTTCAACCGAAGTCGCAATGATCTGGATCAAAGCAGCATCAGGAACTTTGTGATAGCCAAAGATTCAGGGCAGGCTTATGTAGAAAACAATCAATCCCAGACTACAAATTCCAACCACAGGTTCAACATGCGGTTAGATTATAAACTGGATTCCAACAATTCAATATTGTACACGCCGAGGTTTACCTATCAGGATGTTGAGGCCATTAATTTTACCCAGGGTGGAAACCGGCTGAGAGAGAATCTTGTTAATGCGACCAACAACAAGGTAGTTTCTCAAAATCAGGCATTTAATATGAACAATGAAATCTTGTTCCGGCATAAATTTAAAAAAACAGGCAGAACTGTTTCCATCAATTCAAATTTGGGTCAAAATGGAAATAAGGGAACCAGTACACAGATTTCCAACAACCAGATTTTTGGAAAACAACCCAGGTTTGATACCCTGAATCAGTTTACAGATTTGGTAAAATCTGGCTGGAGCATTCAAAACAATATCAGTTTTACTGAGCCTTTGGGAAAAAAGGGACAGCTATCTTTAACCTACGCATGGAACTATGCCCAGTCTGAAAGTGAGCGACTTACCTATTCAACCTATGAAAAAGGGGCAACCACAAAAAAACTGGATACGCTGCTATCCAATAAATTTAAAAGCCTCACACCCTCTCAATCTGCCGGTCTTGGCTATGCGTATAATTCCGAAAAATCAAATCTGAATTTTAATGTCAATTTGCAGGAATCGAAATTGAAAAATGACAGAGAGTTTCCTGTACAAGGTCAGATTAACAGGACCTTTCAAAACGTTTTGCCAACATTCGTCTGGAGATATTCTTTTTCTAAAAACTCAAGCTTCAGACTGATTTACAGAACTGCTGCCAATGCCCCGGCCATTGAACAGCTTCAGGATGTGGTAAACAATTCAAATCCTCTTCAATTAAGTGCCGGAAATTCGGGTTTAAGGCAAGACTACCAGCATAATATGTTTTTCCGTTTTATGAAGACGAATGAAAAAGACAATTCCAGCTTTTTTGGAATGATAGGGGGTTCTGCCACAAGGCATTACATTGGAAATGAAACAACCCTTGCTTTGAGAGACACTGTTTTGGATGGCATTGTTTTGAACAGGGGAACCCAACTCACAAGGCCAGCCAATTTGCAGGGATATGTAAGCCTGCGGTCTTTTCTGATGTACAGCAAGCCATTGAATTTTATCAAAACCAACCTCAACCTGAATGCAAATGCCAATTTTGTAAGAACACCTGGAATGGTGAATGCGGTCTTAAATTATGCCAATTCGCCAACTTTTGGTGCGGGATTAGGACTTACAAGCAACATCAGCAAGGCGGTTGATTTTAATCTTAGCTATAATACAAGCTATACTTCAGTGGAAAACTCGTTGAATTCCAGCCAAAACAACAGCTATCTCAACCAAACCATCGGGGCAAAACTAAACGTCGTTTTTTGGCAAAGTCTGGTGCTTAACACCGATTACAGCCAAAACATATATACCGGTCTTGCACAGGGTTTTAATACCAATTTTGCACTTTTAAATCTTGGTCTGGGATATAAGTTCCTGAAAGGCAAACAAGCAGAACTCAGGGCAAGTGTTTTTGATTTATTGAATCAGAATACCAATGTGAGCAGGACAATCACGGAAACCTATTCGGAAGACATGAGAAACAATAATTTAAGGCGGTATTTTATGCTCACTTTCACCTACACTTTAAGGGCATTTAAAAGCCCGGAACCGGAAGGAATGCCTAAGTTTCCAGGTATGATGCGACCCGGAGTTGGACCTCATGGTGGGTATATGCCGGGACAATAATCACCTGTTTATTTGCTCAGAGCCACTTTTTTCGCCTGAACCAAATAAAATGGAACCCGGCAATGGCTATCATCAAACCCCAGCAAATAAGGTAGCCTGTTTTCCATTGCAGTTCGGGCATGAACTCAAAATTCATTCCATAGATTCCGACCAAAAAGGTGAGGGGCATGAAAAAGGCAGAGTAGATGGTAAGGAAACGCATTACTTCATTGCTCCTTTGGCTGGAAATCGACAGATTAAGGTTGATAAGACCCACAGCTCTTTCGTTCACATCTTCAATTTTGGTTTCGATTCTTTTAAACATATCGATGGCATCCTGCGCAATGGGATCTCCTACATTCCGGCCATTCAAAAAATCAACAAGAGGAAGAGAAACACTGAACAACCTTTTCAGTAAACCCGCTTTTCTCCGGATGTTGTACAGGCTTTTGGCAAAGGGTGGAAAACGTTCGTTCTCAAACATTTTGCCTTCAAAAAAATCTAAATCGGAACCCAGTTTTAAAATCAAAGGTTCAAAAGACCTAAAAGTTTGTTTCAACAATTTACAAACCAACTGAAAGGCAGAACCATAACTTTGGTCAGATTTTCCCAAAGCAGTCATGTCTTCCAACCATTTAAAGGTTCCTCTCTCAATGGAGATCACCTGGTCGTCTTTTAGAAAAATGGCCAGTTTTCGGGTAGCTTCATGGATAAGATTAAAATCCTTTTTTTCCATTTCCGGATCCAGAACCCTGGCAATGATAAAAAAGCAATTGCTGTCACCCACTTGTTCCACTTTGGGTAAGTGTTCCGATTGAAGAATATCCTGGATGTAGATGGGCAAAATGTCCAGATTTTCTGCCAGCGTTTTTAATTCCTTATCATCTGGCTGAAAGAAATTTAGCCACTCAAAAGAACGTTCTTCTTTGCTGAATATAAGGGTATTCAAAATAGGATAGCCCTAAGCCATTTCAATTTGTGCCTCTCTGAAAATCTTTTGTACCAACCCTTGCAAAACCTTGCCAGGTCCAAGTTCGGTAAAATGTGTGGCCCCATCCGCAGCCATATTTTGAACCGTTTGTGTCCATCGAACCGGACCAGTCAATTGCCTGGCCAAATTCTCTTTTATGACGGCCACATCCTGGCTTGGCATAGCCGTAAAGTTCTGGTAAATAGGACAAACTGGTGTGGAAATCTGGGTTTCAAGAATGGCTTTTTCAAGATCCAAGCGGGCAGGTTCCATCAATGGAGAGTGGAAAGCACCACCAACAGGAAGAATCAACGCCCGCTTCGCACCGGCAGCTTTCATCTTTTCGCAAGCCTCTTCTATGCCTTTTACCGATCCGGAAATAACCAACTGACCCGGGCAATTGTAGTTGGCAGCAACCACAATTTCTCCAGCAATTCCTGCACATATTTCTTCAACAATTTCATCGGCAAGCCCAAGCACAGCGGCCATGGTA
>JAIXQU010000149.1 GCA_027485575.1 Cytophagaceae bacterium | reverse complement strand
ATGCCTTTTGCCATCCGAATTTTTGGAGATGCTGCCATAATCAGTGTTTTGCACAGCAAAGGCTTCGATAAAAAGAATACCTCCATCTGGGGTAGAAAACTGACAATGGACTTCTACGAACAGGTAAAAAGCAACGAGACGTTTGAATTCATCATAACTTTAAGTGAGACCATACAGAAGCAAAATCAGCATGTTGTAATCGCACGATTTACTTCGTCATGTAAAAAATGCTCAGGGAGTATCATCATCTCGTATGATATGTAAATAGTCCCGGATTACACTTCAACCATTTCTTCGCAACTCTCCCGGACCTTTATTGCGAACGGACATTTGCCCACTGCCATTTCAGGGAACATCGTTTTTAACCATACCTCTGAATGGCATCAAACGTTAGATTCGCAGGTATTTCAATGATTTGCCAACCGCATGACAGAATAAAAACCAGGACCACATGAAGTTCGGATTCCGCATACCCTCTATCAACAAACGAATAGCAGCCCGCACATCGGCTAAGCGTATCATAGCGCACAACCTCGGCTTCAAAGCACCCCGTGGAATGGGCTGGATCACCAACCCCAAAAAGGCCATGTATAATAAGGTGTACAACCAAACCAGCCGCGGCTGCATGCTTAGTGTCGTGTTCCTTTTGAGTATGCCCGTCGCGTTGGTGTTTGCGGTTTGGAAAATGTGGTTGGGTTGAGAACCTAGTCGGATGAATGCCCTCACCCAAACTCCCCAGCCCTTTCCAACGCCTTTCTCTGCTCGTATTCCTGCATTTCGATCTGGAAAAGGAGGAGTTCACGGGCGGAATTTTCGGATTGGCCGGCCGACTCCCAGGCTTCCCGGATGAGCAGATCGACGTACAATTCTTCCAGCGACTTTTGAGATTCAATTGATTTGCCGGAACCCGGCATACGAATGGCCAGACTTTGCTGTTCGTCTACAGGTTGCAGACGCTTTAAGGCTGCCTTGAGCTTTTTGATTTTGCGCTGACACTCGATGGCGTGGTCTTCAAAGGCCTGTTTGGTTTCAGCATTTTGGGCCTGTTGGATGGGTGCAAATTTTGCCGGAACCGGACTGGTCTGGGCCACTTCGATTTGGTTGCTGATGTAGACCAGCCTTGCCTCTGCTCTGGATGGTAGCGACCGCTTTCCCGCTTCGGCAAAACAGGCAATGGCCTGTGATACACCTAGATATTGTCCCATATCAGTCTGAGAAAGACCGAGAAGATTTCGGATTTCTTTGATTGTTTTCATTTGGATTTGAGGCCGCAAACATAAAAAATGAAAGAAAAAATCAAAAACAACGTGGCCAAAATTTGAGACCTAATTTAGGACTTTGTTATAAAATTAGCAGGAATTGATTTTTATATTCACAACTCTCCTACAGTATAATTTTTAAGTGCATTATTTTTTCAATACACTTATAAATTATACACTGAGTTTGTATAGTTTAATTTGGTTTTTTGAATTTAATACATTTACTTATAATTGAATTAACCAACAAGTGTTAAGTTGACCTTGAGCTGAAATTAAAAGCCAGAAGCCGGGTTTGGCCAAAATGTATGACTTAATAACATTAGCAGTCTTCACTTAAGTTAAGGGGAGCAAGCAGAAGGCATCGAAAAAAAAATTTTCCACATTTCTGCATTTTACTGTATATCTGACTTTTACCGACTACCATACCCTGTAAAATCACGGGAGCCAAAATTTGGAAGAGTGAGTTTTGATTGGTTGTTTTGAAGGTTGAAACCTACTGAAATTGAAAGCCTGAGAATCAAAAACTTCAGGAACTAAAATTGGTATCTTATTCAATCATTTGCCGGTATTACTTTCAATCGGAAAAGCCAAGAAGAAATTGTGGAATTGAAAACCTATGTCATTAAACATTCAGCATTTAGAAAATGAAATTATCGATCAATACCTGTATGATGAACATGACTCAAGACCCTGGATCATAGGCTTTAGTGGTGGGAAAGATTCCACCATGCTACTTCAAGTGGTTTGGAATGCTCTCAAGAAAATTGATCCGATTTTGCTAACCAGACAGATATATGTAGTTTGCAACGACACTTTGGTTGAAAATCCTCGGATTGTAAAGTTTATTAATAAAACACTGGAACGTATCCAAAAGGAAGCCAATCTGAACAATTTCCCAATACTGGTCCACCAGACTATGCCCAATATTAACAACACTTTTTGGGTTAAGTTGATTGGTCTAGGTTATCCCGCTCCAAATAAATTCTACCGTTGGTGTACCGAAAGATTAAAAATCGACCCGACCACCCGCTTCATTAAGGAAACGACTTCCATGAACGAAGAAGCAATAATACTTCTTGGGACAAGAAGTGCGGAAAGTTCAAATAGGGCTGCCTCAATTAAGCGACATGAAGTCAAGGGTCAAAGATTAAGAAAACACCTTTTGCCAAATGTTTATGTCTATGCTCCCATAAAGGATGTCACGACCAATGAGGTTTGGCAGTATCTTAACCAGGTTTCCCCTCCTTGGGGTGGTACCCATAAAGAGTTAGTCACTTTATACCGGAATGCAAATGCCGGAGATTGTCCACTTGTAATTGACGATACCACTCCCAGTTGCGGAAATAGCCGATTTGGGTGTTGGACCTGCACCGTTGTCAATAAGGACAAGTCAATGGAGGGATTAATTGACAATGGAGAAGAATGGATGCAGCCTTTAGCAGATATCCGCAACTTTCTTATTGAAACCAGAGATACCCCGGAAATCTGGCGAGAAAAACGCCGAAGAGATGGCTCCATTAAAGAAGGCCTTTGGGGACCTTACAAATTTACAACCCGGGTTGAAATTTTGAAAAGGGTTCTGCAGGCGCAAAAGGAAATTGAAAAGACAGAAGGAATTGAACTTATCACGCATCAGGAAATGGTGTTGATCCAATGGTACTGGTACCGCGACAGTTTTTTCAAAACTCGTGTATCAGACGTTTACAACCGAATATTTAAAACTCAATTAGATATGAGCAAGCAAGATGAAAAACACAAACAAGAATCTGAATTATTAAAAACATCCTGTAAAGAAGAACCAAGAGATGTAGAATTGATTCAGGATCTTTTGGCTTTGCAAAAAACCAAAACACTCTTGGTTCGAAAGAGGGGCTTACAATCAGATATTGAGAATCGTTTGAAACAATTTATTGAAGAAACTCAAGGTCCTAAAGATTAACATCCAATGACAATCAAAGAAATAGAGCTCTATAATTTTCGAATCTATAAAGGAGAAAATACTATAGACTTATCCAGCGATGGAACAAAGAACATTTTTGTTGTGAGTGGCAGAAATGGGTTTGGAAAAACGACATTCCTGATGTCAATGGTTTGGTGCTTGTATGGCAAGAACATGCAGGAAGTCGATGACCTATATAAAAAGGAAATCGTTGACCAAGGTGGATACAGTAAGTACATTGTAAACTCACTAAACCGGTTGTCCCGAGCAGAAGAGGATTATAATTTTCATGTGGCTATAAAATTCACAGATGTTAATATTCCTGAGGTGCCTTGCAAAGAGATCGTTATAAAGAGAAGTTACAATGCGAAAACAAGTGTTTCTGATGAGGTCGAGGTTTTGATTGATGGCCACCCAAGTGAATTGGCCAAAGAAGTAGGCCAGGAAATTTTCATTCGGGAATTCATCATGCCAATCGAGATTGCCAAATTCTTCTTTTTTGATGCAGAGAAGATTGTAAGTCTTGCAGAAGTGAATACTGCTGAGCAAAGGAAAAATCTTAGTCGGGCTTATTCTGAAGTACTTGGTATAAAGAAATATGAGGACATGAAAAAGGAGCTGGAAAATCTGCAACTCAAAATTCGTCAGGAGTCTGCCAGCGCAATTGAAAAAGGACAGCTAAAGCAACTGGAAGCTGAAGTAGAGTCCTGCGAATTCAAGATTGAGGAAAACCACAAAAGGATTGCTGAGCTCAAAGAAAGAAGAAACGAAAAGAATAAAGATTCTCGTGACATTCAAGAGAAACTAATAAAAGCAGGTAGCGTCATTACTGTGGATGAGTTAAAAAAGCTTCAAGCACAGGAAGAAGAACTAACACGTCGCCAAGCAGAGCTCCAGAACGAACTAAAAGAATCCTACGATATCATTCCATTTGCAATTGCTGGAGAAAAATTTCTCGAGGTCAGCCGTCAGCTTGAATTTGAAGCCAATCACAGGGCAAGCGAGTTTAAAAATGAAAATGTTAATGATGTCACAAACAAGATACTTACTGATCTTCTAAATTTACCGAAGCCCGAAAGACTTCCAATTGACCATCAGGTACATGATTTTTATGCGAATGCTTTTAAGGTGCTAATCCGGAGACATTTCTTTTCAGACACACAAGAACTACCTGACGACTTTAAAGTAATTCATGAGTTTTCAGACTCTGAACGAAACGAACTCCAGGCAATCATCAGCAATATTCGGCTTTCTTTCCGTGACTCCTTCAGGAGAATCAACGGGGACTTTAACCAGACTAAGAATGAGTTAAATGCCATCCGAAGAAAGATAAAAGATGCTGAGTCAAATCAGGAGGACCCAACCATCGCTGAATTTCGGAAAAATAAAGAAGACCTAGATAAGGAGATAATCCGGATTGAGGAGACCATTGATTCACTGAACAGGGAAATAGGTGAGTTCATAAATGAAAAGACTCAGAAAGGAAAACAAATTGAGACTTTGTCCAGGAAGTTGAAAGTTTCGCAGGGTAATCAGGCAATGGACTCTGTGATTGTACGAAATATTCAGAACCTGAAGGATTTCATTACAAAATTCAAGGCTAAGAAAAAGGAATCTCTTGAGAAACAGATTTTGAATGGGCTTAATACGCTTCTCCATAAAAAAGGCTTTATCCAAAAGGTAGATGTCGAGATCATTGGCGATGAACACATTGACATCATCTTATTAAATACAAGAGGGGAAAAGATTGCAAAAGAATCTTTAAGTAAGGGAGAACAACAGATGTATGCCACCGCCTTACTCAGGGGCTTAGTCGAGGAAAGCGACATCCAGTTCCCAGTGTTTATTGATTCACCGATGCAGAAATTCGATGAACAGCATGCCGAGAATATTGTCAAGTATTTTTATCCGAATATCTCCGATCAGGTTGTGATTTTCCCGCTGATCAATAAAGAGTTAACCGAACGAGAATTCAACTTTTTAGCGGTCAACATTGCCCAGACATATTTAATTCACAATGTTCATGAGGATAAGAGTGAATTCATTCCCGTTGAACCAGATCAATTTTTAGCCACTTATAACCGAATGTATAACCATGCTCATTAATATCAGAACATCAGAGGAGAATAAATCGGTTGTTCAACAACTTACAAGTCGGTTAAATCTAGGAACTGAAAATATCATTTCCAGAATCGCATTTGCATATTCCGTTTCCAAAGGAGTTAAACTCAATCTGGAATCAGACCTTCGGGATAGCAAAGGAAAGGAATATAAAGATGATATTCTTTTTGGGAAATACAGGGACTATTATATAGCCATGGTTTGTCAGCATTACCAACTATACAAATCAGACAAAGACATTGGCAAGTACATCAAAATGCACATTGACCATGGGCTGACTTTAATGAACAAACTATTTGAGGAAAACAAGAACTACACAGGTCTTGATTTCCTCCTTGAGAATATTGAAAGGGGAATTGAGAAACTGGAGGAGAACGACATTACCAATGATGCCATCATTTTTGATGATAAAACACGGAAATTACGAGTAACAAATAAGAACTATTATTCTGGAGATATCCGGCTATTGGTAGGCTCTTCTTTTGACGACGAAAAGATTTATTTCAATCTCAATGATACTTCCATTCACAATAACGCACACATTGCAGTAGCAGGAAATTCAGGTACAGGAAAAACTTTCTTTGCCAATCGACTTTTAGAACAGATTGTTGCTGAAACAAACGGTGAGGTCAATTTCATCTTCCTCGATTTTAAGGGTATCACCACTGAGGATGAGAAAGCAAACAGCGACTTTTTCTCTAAAACAAAAACTGAATTAATCAAGGCACCCTACAAACCATTTCCTATTAACCCACTCTCGTTTATTGACAATGTGAACGAGAAAAACAAAATCATGGGGATCAGCAAGTTTGTAGACATTATTACCAGTTACAGCAACATTGGTAAGAACCAGCAGCAAACCCTAAAAGATGCGACCAGAGAAGTCTTTGCCTCAAAAAAAGGAGGGCAATACCCTTCATTCAAGGAAATCTATGACAAAGTAATTGACATTGAAGGTGAGAAAGCAAGCACACTTAAAGAGGTGCTACAAAGCCTTAGTGAACTCGATCTATTCGAAACTCAGGTGGACCCCAATAACTCCTTTCTGAGTAAGAACTACTATATGAGTCTTAGTGGTGACCTTCCACGGAACATCCGATTCACTTCCGTTTTCCTGATCATCAATTATATTTACAATACCTTCATGAACATGGACAATGCACCTATTGAAGGGAAGAATCAGGGAATGCGGTATGTATTTTTGATTGACGAGGCCCACACCATTTTCAAAGAGAAAAAGAGCCAAGACCTCTTAGAGAAAATTCTTCGAGAGATTCGATCAAAAGGTGTTTCGGTTGTTCTACTTTCTCAGGGAATCGAAGAGTTCAACCAACCTTCTTTCGATTTTAGCAGTATGTGTGAGACTGCATTCCTGTTCGATATAAAAGACAAAACCAATTTGAAAATGATGCAAAAGTTTTTAGGATTGAGTGATAAGGATGGGCAGAAACTCAAAACGAGTATGGAGAAAATTCAAAAGTATCAACTGGTGTCCAATCTAAAAGAATTTAAGATTGGGGAATTATTTAAAGCATAAATATGTCTACACAACCGGAATATAGAAAAATTAAGCTATCAGAGCTAAAATTAGATTCAGAAAATCCTCGGCTACCCAAATCAATGCACGGCAAGTCGGATAATGAGATTCTGTCATATATGCTACTTGATGCTTCATTGATTGAGTTAATGCTTGCTATTGGTGAAAACGACTTTTTTCCAGGCGAACAATTGCTTGTCGTTAAAGATACGGATAGTAAATACAAGGTTATAGAAGGCAATAGAAGGTTGTCTGCTTTAATGCTTTTAAGCCATCCTGCAATGGCGGATGTTCAAGTTACCAAGATTCAAAAAGTGCTTGAAGAAGTAAAATTTAAACCGACTGAAATACCTTGTTTAGTTTTTGAGAAAGAAAGTGAAATCCATAATTATTTGGGTTATCGACACATTACAGGCATCAAAGAATGGCGGCTTTTAGAAAAAGCACGCTATCTAAGTGAACTACAAAATAATAATTTTTCTACCCTCAATTTAGACGAAGCATCAAGAGAAATTGCCAAAGTTATTGGCAGCAGAAAGGACTATGTTAAAAGAATATTAGTTGGCTTTAATATATATAAAACAATAGAGGATGAAGCTTTTTACCGAATTAGAGATTTGGACGATACCACTTTTTATTTCAATTACATCGCAGACAGTCTCAATAGAAACAACATATGTGAATTTATTGGAGTAGATTTTGCCAAAGAAAATCCTATTGAAAATATCAAAAAAATAAGTCTCAACAAATGGACACATTGGCTTTTTGAAAAAAACGAACAAAACAAAACAAGACTAATTGGTGACAGTTATGACTTAAATTCACTTAATACAATTTTAGGAAATCCTGAAGCAACGGAAGCCTTTGATCAAAAAGGTTATACTCTTGAAAAAGCTAAAGAACTAACTGGTGAATTGGATAATCAATTTCAAGCCTATATTAAAAAGGCTGTCGAGTCCTTAGAATTTGCTGACAGATTGGTTACAAGAGTTAAAATTTTTTATAGCGAAGTTGAAGATGATTTGAAAAATGTTAGAGCATTAGCAACTAAAATCGGAAGAACTAAACAAGATATAGAAA
The DNA here is from genome assembly GCA_027485575.1 of Cytophagaceae bacterium. GTDB lineage: Bacteria > Bacteroidota > Bacteroidia > Cytophagales > Flexibacteraceae > CAMDMI01. Next base: position 10,694 of record JAIXQU010000149.1, on the reverse strand, counting down.
CAGAAGATGAGCTTTGACAATAAATTAAAAGACTATTTTGCTTCAGTAAATATTAAGTTAAGCGGAAAACCTGCTGAACACTTAACTCATATTTATGCGGATTATGTTGAAATTGTTAGCTTGTTTTCAAATCAAAACTATGTTTCAACATCTGATATTCTTGACCGTTTTCGTGACGAAGGAATTATTACAAAAAAGAAAAAAGATGATGAGCAAGCAAGTGAGAACGACAAAAATGAGCAATGGATAAATACCATTTTCCAAATTGTAAATGAACGCGAATATCTTTATACAGCAGATTATCCATTTGATATATTGGGTAATAATAAAATAAAACTTAAAAGCCAAGATCAATTAACAGATAAAAATAGGTTATACATTTTTTTACTTTTAGCATCAAGCCTTAATGTATTTGGATTGTTTGAATCAGAACTAACATCTGAATTTGAACTTGTTTGTTATCATGCCTTAGCCAAATACTTACCCTCACATGCCACTGTAAAATCTTTTGGAAAAAATTCAGAATACACAGGCAGTGCCACAGAAAAAATCATAAAGTTAGCATCTGACCTAAAAGTAAAAGTTAACGATGATTTCTTAAATAAAATATCTGCTAAAGGAAATCAGGAAAGAGGATTAGATATCATAGGTTGGATTTCATTTTCTGATGATGTCGCAAACCATTTTTCTTTGTTTTGTCAATGTGCTTGTGGTAAAGAATGGTATAAAAAAATAACAGAAACAAGACGTTATGAGAGGTATTATAAATTCTACTGTAACAAGCCAAGTCATGCAATGTTTATACCCTATTCTTTGATTAATTTTCAAGATTCCGACTTTTACCAAGCTGATGAATTAGGCACTGACACACTTTTATTTGAAAGAAAAAGAATACTTAATTATATTGAAGATTTTACTTTTTTCAATGCTTTAGATTCTAAAAAATTGGTTGATGATTGTATTGACTTTGAAGAAGATGTTGTGTAAGTTATAATATAAAGATGGTTCTAATATTCTATATACTTCTTATCGCAATTACTATTCTTTTGATAGCAAGCGTAATTTTCGCAATAAAATCAAGTAAGAAAGAAACGGGCGATAAATTAGCCGAAATAAAAACTTTCATCGAAACTTAAGGGGACCTAAGAAATATTTGGGTAACGCTTGACCTTAAGAGAATTATTTTTCCTTTCAAAAGGGGAAGAATTTCATGTTGATAAAACTCTAAAGTTTTTTCTAGTAACCCGTAAGCCTCCTTACTTGTAAATCCAATTCTTAATAAAGCCCATATTTAAGGCAATTTGAGTCATCGGCTGAATAGTTTCCGTGAGCTTTTTTTCAAACTCATCTTTCGGCATATTGAAAATATTCGTTGCAGTATCCTTTATGAGAACTGAATATTGTTCTAAGATTTTGTTTTTCAAATGAAAATTGGAATCATAAATTTTCAGGATAAAATCCCATTGAAGCTCTACAAAATCTGCTAGGTATTTATCCAATGAGGGCAGGCAATTTCCTTTCATGGAATTAATCTCTTTGCTAATTGGCAAGATATTCCAGTTGAGATCATGAGCCGCATAAGACCAAGGAATAAAATGGTCAAGCGAAAAATTCTCTGGAATGGGTTTTTTCGAGTAAATACATTGAATGCCATTCAGTTGATTAAAGTAGAATTTCCAGCATTTTTGGTTTAACTTTAGATCTCTTTCTTTTGGGAAGAAAAGTTTGGAATATATCCCTGGAACATTCGGATTATTCTTTTGTAAGAACTTAGCCAAGTGCCAATAAGTGAATCCCTTGAGTAAACCCATATTCCGGACTAGATAATCTTTCCACGGTCTATTAAGGACTATTTTCCCCTCCACAAAATGGTATGGTACAAGCTGTGGATTTCGTTCCGAAGTATTTTTGGCGAGTTGAACTATTGCCTTATTAACCATTGTATCGGTTAAACCCCTCAGTTCCTCGGCAAAAAACGGCCTTAAAAATCTATATGGGACCCATCGGGCTAATTTTTGAATTTCTCCTCTGATGGATCCTAAGGAGAGAAATTCATTTTTGAAATTTAACTGCTGAATATTTGAACTTGTACCTTCGAGTTCAATTGCCAAGTTTATTTGATTAATAATTGTCTTGAATTGATCCTGAGCTCCAAAAGATAATTTAAAATAGCTTAAAGGATACCACACCGATTCAAGCATCAATTGGCATAAATGGTCAATTTCTATTTCTTCAGAATCATTGTGTTTCAATGTTTCAAGGATTGAAAGGAACCAATAGTACTTGTAAGAGTTTGTCGTGTCATTGAAAATTGAAGCCAGAGTTTCAATTGGAATGTCATCTTGAAAAGGTATCGTATTCATCCGAGACAATTAGTTTTTAGGAGGTTCAATACTGGGCAATATACTATCGGAAATTATATTAGATAACCAAGTATTGAAAGCACTGAATTTGTTTGTATTGGTATTGCAGTTAGTTGTGATGTACGTTAATATTGTAGCGGTTTAAATTTAAGAGGTTGCCTTGATTTCTGTGAATTTTGTTGAACGGATTTATTTTGATTTATTACCTTATTCATGAGAAAATTTATTAACTCGAACCATAGAGTAACACCATTGGAAGATTTTAAACCGTATGATTTTGAATTAGTTGCAGAATATGAAAAGTTGAAAATTACATGCAGCACACGGACAATCAACATTCTAGAGCAACTTGAAATTGAGTCGGAGTTTTCATCTGGATTTTCCGCAAAATTAAACTTCCTGAATACCTATTTTTTTCAATCTTTTAATTTTAGTGCCATTCGTAATTCTGGAAAGAAAACTATTGATCAAATCCATAATATTTTAAAGACGCTCCATGAAATCGTTGAACAGGGAAATGAAGGTAATAGAACTGATCCAAAAGATCAAAAAACTAGACAAGCTAGTTCTGAAAAGGTTAACATTGAGACAGTTGAAGAATATCAAATCCTTAAATCAAAATGTAGGATTCGAACAATAAATGTACTTGAGCTTCTCGAGGAAGAACAAGATTTTCATTTAAATGAGTCTGCCAAAATTTCTTTTATTGAAAATATGTTTTTCAGCACTATTAATTACAAATCTATCAAAAAGGCAGGTGATAGAACAGTTGATGAACTTGTTGGAATCCGGCAAGCATTATGGAAGTTTATCAGTGCACCTTCATCCCCGGTAAAGGTATCAAGTCCAGTCCTTAAATTGAATATTCTTGAAAAGCACCTTGTTCATTCTTTTCCGGATGTTGATTTAGAGACCTTGAAAATAGAAGCTATGTTTAGTGTTCAGAGAGTGTTCTGTGCTCTATTTTCTGAGTTAAGGTTGTCCCGAAATGTAGGTGTGATTTTGCACTTTTATTTTTTTCAAAGTTCAAATTTATCCTATTACCAAATTGCAGAGATGGCAGGTTGCACACGAGAGAGAGTGCGTCAGATTTTCAACAAGCTTAATGATTCTATTCTTCCTGGGTTGATAAATTCTCTTTCAACCTTTAAAGACTATCTTGTGTTGGAAAATGTTGTCCCTAACGGTTCTGACTCAATCATTGAAATTAATCCCATTTCAAATTTCAAGTTTAATGGGAAAGATTTTGCTTCAAATTTCAATAGAGATAAAGTAGTTTTATCAAGCTTTCTTAAAGATGAATATACAATTATCAACGATTTACTTTTGATTCGAAATCCTAAAAAAGTTGTGTTTGATTTTAAGACCACCTTATTTTTTCTCAAAAAAGAGTTGGTTGAAGATGTTAGAATCTCTGAGTTATTGGAATTTTTGAATGAGCAAATTTATGAGTTTGAAACTGTCCAGTTTGATTATAATCTTAGGATACTCATTGAACGATTCTACAAGGAATCGGACCAGAATCTGGCATCAGAGATTATAGATGTCTTATTAACGTTGATCAAAAAAATCAAGGTTGAAAATATTTTGGTTGACATGGGCAAACTCCACCGACTTGAGAAATCTCAGAGAACAGATGAAATTAAAAGTCTGGTCGAAGATTTACTTAGAGGATCCCAGAGTGGCATTCGAACACAGACTATCCTTGAATTCCTAAGTCAGAATCATATTGAAATAGGAATCCAACAATTACTTGCCATTTTAGGAAGAGCAACGCAGCAATTTGCTAGGATTGGTCATGGGGCTTGGGTATTAAAAGAATTGCTACCAAATAATGAGATGAGAGGAAGTGTAAGAGAAATAGTGGAAGGACTTTTGAATGACACTGAAAAGCCTTTGCACATTTCGGAATTATTATCCTTTTTCAAAACATTCAGACCCTTGTCAGAGCACTCACTACGAACGAACTTGAAGGTTTCTGAGAACATCCATTTTACCTTTTTTAATTGTGGTTATATAGGAAAAAAAAAAAAAAAGTATGATGACTCCTGGTATTTGATTCCACCGTTTAATCCAAGGAAGTTTACTTTGATTTTGAATAATAAGTCACTTAATTATAATGAGAAGATAGATTCATTAGTAAATATTGGATTTCCCCGGATTCATTGCGAATACCTCATTCGCAATCGTGAGGAGAAAGGTAAATAGTGCAAGTTCTAGACCACCATTCTCCGAAGGCTTCCAACCACATCTGTAAGTGATTTAAGTACAGTCACAATTTCCTCTTTCGTCGTAAATTTACTCAAAGAGAACCGAAGAGAACAAAATGCGTCAGTCTCATTAAGCCCCATGGCAATTAGAACATGTGATGGGTCTATCGATGCAGAGGTACAAGCACTCCCATTACTTATCGCTATCAAAGGTGATTCACTTTCAGGATTACTCAACCCCATTATCACCGCATCAGAATCAACCCCTCTAATAAGTATATTGGTGGCATTGTAAAGCCTCTTTTCCTTATGCCCGTTAATTACTGCCCCTTCCATTTTAAGGATCTCAGCTTCCAGATAATTCCTTAATTCTTCGATAGTTTTTGCATTTGTCTTCATTTCCATTTGAGCCAACTGGCATGCCGCACCAAGAGCAACAATACCTGGAACATTCAACGTACCGCTCCTTATTCCCCTCTCATGTCCACCTCCATGAAACAAGGCTGGAAGTTTAATCCTATTAGAATGTTGCCGTGCATACAATCCTCCTATGCCTTTTGGTGCATGTAATTTGTGTCCGCTGAAACAAAGAATATCAATCCCCATTTCCTTTACATCTATCGGAATTTTACCAACCGCCTGTGTACAATCTGACATAAGCAGTGTACCAGCCGCATGAACAAGTTCCGCTATTTCCTTTATGGGTTGTATGACACCGGTTTCATTGTTCACCAACATCACCGAAACCAAAATAGTATCCGTTCGAAGCCTAGCTTTCAATTCTTCCAAATCGATCAATCCATCTGGCTGTACTGGTAAATAGGTAACCTCAAATCCCTTTGCCTCTAGATATTGGCAGGTATCTAATACGGCCTTATGTTCAGTTGAAACCGTAATGATGTGTTTGCCTTTCTGCTGAAACGAATCCGCAACCCCTTTGATGGCAATGTTAATTGCCTCTGTTGCTCCACATGTGAATGTTATTTCATGAGGGTCGGCATTTAGAATTTCAGCTACTTGACTTCGGGCTGTTTTCACTGCGTCATTTACACCCGTTCCAAAAACATGGGTACTGCTGGCATTGGCATATTCATCAGTAAGGTAAGGCATCATCCTTTCCAAAACCCGAGGGTCAATCTTAGTCGTTGAGTTGTTATCCAGATAGATGACCTGCCGTTTCAATTCCATTCAGCAAAAATAACCAGAACAAGGGAAAATGGATTAGAAATGGTTTATGACAGACGTAATTTCAACTTGAGGATTTTGAAGGAAATAATAACAGCATTTGCGTGGCAACTTGCTTAAATTCTGAGTAACAAATAAAATGAGGTTCTTATCGCTGTGAATCAGGTCCGTTCTCGTCTATAAAGGCTCTAATTCTTTCTGGAATCATTATAGGTAAAGATAAGACACCAATTTCCTCATCTCAAGAACCGCAATATCAACAGGCAATTAATAAACAAAAGGCTATTACGAACGGTAAAGGGCTTCCCAGGATTCAGGCACATTCTCTCCAAAAAGCGGTTCATATAATCCGCAAGATCGGCTTCGTCGATGCCGCCAAATTGGATCTGCTGCAGCTGGGCAACCAATTGTTTGCCGGTAGCACCTTCGATGAACTGGCCTGTGCAGGTTTGGATTTTCATAATCGGGGAAAAGGGAATGGAAGGTACAAAAAAAGACAGCCACCCGGAAACCAGATGGCTGTCTTACTAAAAAAATACGCACAAGAGGCTTAGGCTGGAAGAGCCAGTTCTCTTGCCACCACTTCGGCTTCCTTTTCTATAAGGAAAGCCAGTTTGGTTTCTATGACGTTGTCGTCATAGTCTGACCGGAAGAGAGCCAATGCACCCATTGTGGCTTTGCGCTCATTGAGACTCCGCAGTTTCACTTCAGCTTTCATTCGCCGGGTGATCTGAAACTCCCTTTCCTGACCAACTAAATCGGAGGTGAGAGCAGCATCTTCTTTGTCGAATTCTACCTGGGCCGCTGCAATAGCCTGGTTGATTTTGGAAGTTGATTTTACGTCATCCCGGTCGTCTTTCGCGTTGACGATTTGCTCGACAGTCAGATCATCTTTTTCACCGGTGATAAAATCCAGAACGCTTTTACATTCTGCTTTGGAGGTTAGGTTTTCGGCATTAAATTTTGCCATAGGGGGTATGTCGAACTGAGGGATAGGTTTAAATTAAAGGGTCTCAATTCACTGGTAAAGAAAAAATAAGTGGGTTGAAATTTCAAAATATTTTAATCAAAAAAAATCATCACCCAGATAAATTATACGCATCATTCTGAAAATCAGATACCCTTAAAAAATATTATTCTTCAGATTAAGATCGCATTATCATTTCATAAATGCTTTTAATCAGTCAAATCATATTCAGATAAATATTAAATTTCTCATAGCATCAGACTTCATAAGCACTTGGTAAAATAAAAATCACACCATCTTAGCCATTATAGAAATCTACCTAAGTTTAAAATCCATTAATTCTATATATTAATCATTCTTTCTGTTTTTAATTGAGGAAGTACGATATAATAAATCTTACTAAATAATTACGGGTTCCATAAAAACAACCATAATGAATACTTTTTATCAATCGCCAAAAATGATTTCAGACCGGTGTATAATTTTCAGGTGTATTGAAATTTTAATACGCTCAACAATTATACACGTGCTTGTAATTAAGATCGACTGTATTAAAAAATCTATAACAAGAAAAGTTATACAAAAACGGCTTTCTGACGCAATGAGAGCGTACTTCTAATGTTGGGGCATAATTTCAATTGGGTCATCCTACAGCTCACCATCCATGCCTAGATTCTTATCTTCCTCAACAACCTGGGTGCGTGTCTCACGCATCGATACGCCACGTGCCCGAAAAGAGCCAAATTTTTCCTCCTCCGGCCTTGTCGAAAAAGTGCACGAACCATTCCAGTTATTGATGACTATTTGGGAAATGGGAAAAGAAATCGGGAAAACGACTGTTGATTCTTGACACTCTGAACCGAGGCGGAAGATTTTTCTAAAAATGAAGCAGAGATCATTCGTCAGAATATTAGTCTGTGCCAGATTGATTAAAACCAAAAGTTTACTCAAGAGTTATTAATTTCAGATTATGTAAGAAATGATCATGCACGAAAAACTACGACAGTATTTTAAGAACCGGACAATCATCGACATGCCACCATTGGAAAAAGTAACGAGAGTGGTGAACTATCAGCCCGATTTTTTAGCTCGGTTATCCAATAAGATAGCGGCCTCATACCTGGGATTGGCACCTTCCATTTTGGGTCGCATAAAATCCAAATTGTGATGACCGTTTACAACAGCCAACAAATCATTGGGCAGTTGGAAAAAAGGAAAGGCGGATACTTCTTTTTGAAGATTGACGCGGACCTTGTCAATGAACTTCCCAACAAACGACAGACCCGTTTTCTCTGTACCCTGGAAAAGAAGGTAACCTTCCAATGTGGACTCAACCACCTGGGAGATGGAAACTTCTTTATCATTCTATCAGCTAAGAATTTAGAAACCGTTCAGAAGCAATTGGGCGATGCAATTGATTTCGAACTTAGGGAGGACCCGAATCCTTTGGGTGTTGAGATGCCAGAAATTCTGGACGTGCTTTTAGAGCAAGATGAAAACCTCAAAGCAATCTTTGAGAGTTTAACCACCGGAAAGAAACGCAACGTGATTCATCAGATCATTAAGATAAAAGATGTGGATAAGCAGATTCAGAAATCCATCCGGCTTATACACGAGAGTACAAAACCACGACCGAAAAAAACAGATTAATCCATGTGGACCTGCCCAAAATGTGAACGGGAATTGAAGAACCCAAACCAAGAACAAGACTTTGTTCCTTGGGTTTTGAGAATAACGACTCCCGGGCTGTGCATAAAACAACGGCAACAAAAAATATATGCCGTAGATTTATGCATTTATGAGAACGACACTTGCTCATCTATCACATACCAACAATGGCTATATCCGTACCAAAGATTTTGGACGCAATCGCCAGCTATTCATTGATTTGAAGGTCTGGATGGAAGCTGGAAAGTTGGAGAAAATCAAACCCGGCTTGTATCGGAATGTTTCCTTCCCGCAGAAGCTAGATTGGGAAGAGATTTCCCTGATTGTTCCCAAAGGAATATTTTGCCTCTTTTCTGCCTGGGACCTGCATGGACTAACTACTCATATTTCATCCGATTTCCACCTGGCTATCCCGCACAAGGCCAAAATTACTCTTCCGGAATATCCACCTGTTAAATTGTATCATTGGACCCAGGTTTTTCAGGAAACCGGAATAGAAAAAAAAGAGGGCTTTTCCGTTTATGACAAAGAAAAGTCGGTCTGCGATGCCATCCGTTTCCGAAATAAGGTGGGATTGGATATTACAGGGGAAGTCGTAAAAAACTACCTGAAGCAAAAAGACCGGAATCTGGACAAGCTCCTTCATTATGCTGGATTGCTGAAGGTGGAAAAACAGCTCAACCAATACCTCTCCGTTCTGATATGAGTAATGCAGCTTCAATAAGGGCAAAATTGCAGAAAGCTCAAATCGGGCGTGACTTTACCTCCTTCGGTTTATCGTCTGCCGTCCCGCCTCTACTCCCAACAGCAACCACCAAACAGGCCAGAGGCCATAAAATAGTTCGAACGAGCCAAAGAGCCTCGCCCGATGAAGCTGGAAACCATCACCGTCGATGAGTGCCGGAAACTGGAAAAAAAGCTCGTTTTGATCTATGCGGAAATGCAATTGATGCAACAGTAGCGGGATGAGGATAAGGGCCCTGGCTCGAATCCTGGCAAGTTTCGTTCGGGAGCGGTTACGACAAAATTGTTTACTATTGCTCGGCGTCTCCTGACGGTCAATCCACAAAAGGAAAAATCCGATCTGCGGTTGGGCAGGAGACAAATCTGAAACCAATACTATAAAATTGAAACAACGAATCAGCATACTCGGATGCGGATGGCTGGGAATGCCATTGGCTTTGTCTTTGGTGCAAAAGGGTTTTGATGTGAAAGGCTCCAACCGGTCGAACACAAAATCGGATGCGCTGAAACAAGGGGGTGTCATTCCATATGTACTTGACATCAACCAGGCGAACGATGGTCTGTCCGGTTTCCTTCAATCGGATGTATTGGTCATCGCCGTCACATCCAAACAGGTGGAGGATTTCCGGAAGCTGATTCACCAGATAGAACAGTCGCCGGTACAGAAGGTGTTGTTTGTGAGTTCGACGTCCGTGTACCCCAACACAAATGGCATCGTCACCGAAACTTCAGAGGTCATCGATTCGGCCTTAACCCAGATTGAGTCCCTGTTTCTATCCAACACCAACTTCCAAACGACCATTCTGCGGTTTGGTGGCTTGTTTGGGTACGACCGACAGCCGGGACGGTTTTTCCCAGTCGGAAAGAAAATTGATCAACCCGAAGGCTTCGTCAATTTCATCCACCGGGACGATTGCATCGGGATCATAACCCAAATCATCGAACAGAACCTGTGGCAGGAAACCCTGAACGCCTGTGCCGATGCGCACCCCACCCGAAGGGCGTTCTATACGAAAGAAGCCTTGAAGCAGGGCCTGCCAGAGCCGGAGTTCACGGAATCGCCCGCACTTGAGTATAAGATTATCAGCAGTGAGAAATTGAAAAAGATGCTGGGGTACAGGGCCCCGGCCCCCTAGCCCCCAAAGGGGGAATTTGGCCCCCGGGGTCCCGAAGGGGGAATTTTCATTATTTGGGGTAGAAATCTTATTTCCTTTAAGGCGGATAGTTGATTCGCCAACGCACAGCCAAACCGGGATAGTAAATGATTAGTAAAAAGTCATAAGTCTTTTATGCAATCACGAAATAGTTCCCCCTTCGGGGGTTAGGGGGCTGAGTTGGGTGGGACCGACCGGAATAGTAAATGATTAGTAAAAAGTCATAAGTATTTTAACCAATCACGAAATAGTTCCCCCTTCGGAGCTTGTCCCGATTTTACATCGGGAGGTTAGGGGGCTGAGTTGGGTATTAGTGAGCTCAGCTGGTGACGTAGCTTGAAAACAACGCCGAACTGAGGATCACCATCACCTACCGCTTCATGTGTCGCCAGGATATTTCGCT
>JAIXQU010000050.1 GCA_027485575.1 Cytophagaceae bacterium | reverse complement strand
TTTTCTCAATTTCCTGGCCATAACCATAGCTTAGGTTATTTTTTGTATAATTCAATACAAGGCCAACATTTTGGAGTTTTCCACCTTCCAAATAGTTTTCAAGGAAATATAGCTTTCTTTTATCCAAATAATGAGAGCGGACAACATAAACGAATGTGTCTGCAAATTTGGCCAATAAGAATGTATCTGTTACGATGCTTGAAGGAACGGTGTCGACGATGATATAATCAAATCTGTTTTTGAGGTCTTCAAACATCGCTTCGAGTTTCTCTGTCAACAAAATCTCCGCTGGATTTGGTGGAATGGAGCCCGATGGCAACACATACATATTTTCAAATCCTTCAAGTTTTACAATAAAGGAATCGATTTTTTCATTTTGAGAAATGAGGTAATCTGTAACACCCGCTTTTGAAGGAAGTGCAAAATACTTATGCAGCTTGGGACTCCGGAGATCCATCCCAATGAGCAAAACCCTTTTGCCAGTAAATGCAATGGTTTTGGATAAATTAATGGAAATAAAGGTTTTACCTTCTTTTGGAAGGGTAGAAGTTATAAATATTGTTTTGGCCCTTCCCGTAGGAACTTTAGAAACCATAAACTCAAGATTAGTTCTGATAATTCTAAGCGCCTCTGCTAAACTCGATCTACTGCCAGGACTGAGCTTTTCACCTTTGGAAAGTGATCTTGGTACATCCCCAAGAAAGGGGGCTTTAAACCTGGATTCAAGGTCTTTTCTATCCTTGACTTTGGTATCCACCAAATCATTAATATAAATGATGAGAAAAGGACATATAAAGGCAAGCAAAATAGCTGCCAACCAAACTACCTGTTTATTGGGTGAAATTGGGTTTTTAGCTGTAAGGGCTTCATCAATCAATTTGGCATTCGGCGCTGTTACAGCCAATGAAATTGCGATTTCTTCCCCTTTTTGAAGTAAGTAAAGATACAATGCTTCTTTAATTTGTTGCTGCCTGGCCAAAACTCTAACCTCCCTTTCCTGCGTTGGAATCTGTGAGATTTTACCTTTGACCAAAGCATTCTGCCTCTCCAAATCTCTCTTTTTTATCATCAGATTGGCTTTGATGTTTTGAAGGCTGGTAAGCATATTGGTATTCAAAACACCAATTTTCGCATCCAGATTCATCACTATTGGGTTGCCCGGCTTGGCGGTTATAAGCATCCGGTTTCTTTCTAAGATAAGTTGGTTGTACTCAGCCACCTGGTCCTTATAGTTGCCTTCTGCATCAATAATATTATTGGGCATGAGGTTAAACTTATTGTTGCTTCTTACAAATTCAATTAACGACTGTGCAACTTTTAATTGAATCTCTGTATCCATCACATTCTTTTGAAATGTACTTGAATTCTCAAGGTAAATGTCGGCTTCAGATTTTATGTCTGTTACGCTGTTTTCCCTTTTATATACTTCTGATTCTTTTTCGACACCTTCCAGGGATAGATTTAACAAATTGAGCCTCTCTTTAATAAACCTGGATGTATTGTTTGAAATCTGATTCTTGCCATCCAGTTCGTTTTGGTTGTAGATTTTAAAAAGGGTGTTTAAAAAATCTGAAGCTCTTTCCCTTACCTGGTCCACAAGAACTATTTCAACGGCACTTGTGTTTTTATTCAACAAAGAGATGTTTAACCGTCCTTTGTAGCTTTCCACAACATCAGCAACAGGTTTAATCTGAACTTTGAACTTCAGGTCTTTATCCTTGTCCTTAAAAAAAGTTTGAAAGTTTTTAACTACCTTAAAGTTGCAATATTGGGTTGTAATCAACTGGCCATATCTGAAGGTTTTTAACTGGTCTCCTTCAATAAAATTAAATGTGTTTTCATCCTTTGGCTGAACGACAAAAAACCAATCTTTTTTGAAAAAGGAATTGTCAAAATTTGAAAAAATGACATCAAAGTCTTTGTACTTATATAAATCATCTGACTTTAACCTGCCCATATTGATGTAACTCACATTGAGCATCAGGTCTAATACTGTTTGTTCTATCAATCGGCGGGACTTTAAGATTTCGATCTCATTGTCAACCGTTGTTTTAATATTGGAAAGGGCCCCCAGATCAGAAAAGGCAGAAAGTTCGTTGACCACATCTCCTCCTTTGCGTTCATCTTTAATCAATAATGTTATGCTAGCCTTGTATTGAGGAATTGTATATCTGAGATAAAGAAAGGCAAGTCCGATTAACACAATGAGACTTAAGACAAACCATTTCCAATGAGAGAGATATTTTTCGAGGATTTCTCTTAAAAGCAGATTGTCGTCCTGATGAATGGTAGGGTTGGCTTGATTTTCGTTTCGCATTTTCTGTAGTTTGGCCTTAAGGCAAAAACACCTTACACCAATTTATATTTACTTATCATTCAGAATGTTCTCGAACACGTAGGAATGTTTTAAAAATAATGGTTCAAAGATGTTGTTGTAAATTCAAAGTCCTGCTTCGAATTTAACAACAAGACCAGACTTGTGAGAAATTGGGTGATTATTCGCCAAGATTCTACAGGTCTGGTCTGGAAAAAATAGAAATAGCCGATGCTTAACTTGCTTGTTTTAAGGCTACTTCATCAATTTTTTGAAAGGTTGAATTCATGCTTTTAAACTCTGGAAGAATGGCTTTCATCTTTCTTACCATGTCATTATTGCTGTAAGAATTTCCAAGATTAATAAGCTCGTGGATATTTCCGTTAATGTAGTTGAAATCCTCTATTTGATCCTGAAAAATGGTAATTTTCTCATGGTAGGTCGGAAGCGTTTTAGAGGTATCATTTAAAAGCTCTTCGTAAAGTTTTTCTCCAGGCCGTAAACCTGTAAACTGAACTTTGATATCCTTTTCCGGAGTCAGTCCTGCAAGCTTTATCATTTTATTTGCAAGGTCAAGAATCTTGACAGGTTTTCCCATATCAAAAATAAAAATTTCGCCTCCATTTCCCATTGTTCCTGCTTCCAATACCAATTGGCAGGCTTCTGGAATTGTCATAAAATATCGAATTATATCCGGATGCGTAATGGTAATGGGACCTCCTTGTTCGATTTGCTTTGTAAAAAGAGGAACCACAGACCCATTTGAACCCAATACATTTCCAAAACGGGTAGTAATAAACCTTGTTTTCAATCGATTGGACCTAAGCAACTGATTGTGAAGTGACTGAACATATTTTTCAGCTATCCGTTTGCTGGCACCCATGACATTACTTGGATTTACTGCTTTGTCTGTAGAAACCATTACAAACTTTTTGACCTCAAACTCAACGGATAAATCAGCAAGATTTTTTGTGCCCATAATGTTTGTAAAAATCGCCTGGGAAGGATTATTTTCCATCATAGGAACATGCTTGTAGGCTGCCGCATGGTATACCATATCTGGTTTATATTGAGAAAAAATCGAACGCATTACATCCTTATTTCTGATGTCAGCCATTATCGTAACAACATCAGCATCCGGGTGAGTTTCCAGAACTTCGAGAGAAAGAGAATGCAAAGGTGTTTCTGCCTGGTCAACCAAAACAACCTCTCGTGGCTTAAATTTGAGTACTTGTCTTACTATCTCACTTCCAATAGAACCCGCAGCCCCGGTGACCATAATTGTCTTTCCCTCTAAATCCTCAGACAATGAACTGTTATCCATGACAATCGGATTCCTTTCCAAAAGGTCTTCTATTTTATATTTCTTAACACTGGAAGAAATTTGTTTTTGGTTACTCCAGTTGGATATCATAGATACTTTATAGACATCTAATTCTTCTCTTAGAGCTTTTTCTATAATATCTTCCTTTTCTTTTTGATTTATTGTTTCATCAGAAATGATAATGGAATGAACATTTCTATCTTTCACCATTAGCTCAAAACTGTCACTTAAACAAAAGATAGGTTGGTTAAGGATCTTTTTTGAAGTTGAATTTTCAGATTTATCAAGAAAACCAACTACCCGGAACTTTCGTGGATTATCTGCATTTAAAGCATTGGCCATTGAAATGGCATTTGAGTTTGTACCTACAATAATGGCATTTGACAGTTCTCTTTTTCGTCTGACACCTACATAATTTATAAAAATGTGCTTTATCACAATTCTATAAGAAAACAGACTGACCCCTGTAAATAAATTGTTGATCAATAAACCTGCAGTGAGATATAGCTTTTCATGGGTCTTGAATACCAGCAAAGAATTTATCAAAACCAAAACCAAAAAAGAAAAGAACTGGGCAAGAAATATCTTCATCACGTCTATCATAGACGAATGCCTGACTATACCGGAGTAAATTTCAAAAACCCTGAAAAACAAAAGGTGGGTTGTCAAATAAATAAGTGATGCGAGGAAAAAAGATGACCCATTGATATAATGCGCACCGGAACTTTCCAAAAGAAAAAAGGTAAACAATCCGGATAAAGAAACAATGGACATATCGATTGTCAGGATTACCCATCTGGGTACATAATCCATTCCCGACATGTTAAACCGTTCCATCTTAATGAAAATAAGCCGGTAAACATTGATTAGAATCTTAGCTACATTTTTAATAAAATTTTTCCTGAAAACAGATTCTATATTAATTGTGGTTCCATAAATGGTCATAGCGATATTGGATAAAAAGTGAGTCTAAATAGAATTGATTTGAAAATGAGGCTGTCTTATGGTAAACATGTCCGAATAGGACGAACCAGGTAGTTGCATTGTAAAATCCAGAGAGCTGCTTCGACTATTAATTGAGGTTGTGCTTAATTCCCTTGAGGGAAAAACAGTGTCCTCGATGTAAATTTTTATCATAATTAATTATGGTTATTGGGAAATGCTTATTCGAAAAATTCAATTTGATATTGCAAAAGTATAAATATTTAATAAAATAAAAAATATTTTATATTTTATTGCACAATTCCAATTTTTAAATTCTCAAATGCCTGATAAAGAGGTATTTGGAAGTAGCAAAGAAGTGGAGAAAAGTGGGTATTGATGGGCAAATCGATTTACAAATGACCCAAATAAGCTTTGTTACGAGCTTTGGGTCTAATAAAAACGTTAACCTACTCCTTTCGGACCGGAAATAAGGACCGGAAAATCTTTGTTTAATTTAACGTGAGTTCGAAATAAAACTAAAAGAGAGTCAGTTCGTTAGAGGTTTCGAAGTCCAGATTTAAAGAAGGTTTCTTAGGAAAGAAGCTATATGCAATCAAGCCAGAGAAGAGATTAGAGAGAAAATTGCCCATACTTCTA
>JAIXQU010000056.1 GCA_027485575.1 Cytophagaceae bacterium | reverse complement strand
TGGAAAAGCGGAGGGCATCGTTTCTTCCTTTTCCTGGGCAGCAGCAAAGTTGCTCTAGTAACAAAACAAAAAAAAGGGTTGTTGAAGAGCGTTTCAAAAGGAAAAGTAAACAGAGACTGCTGGATTTCTATTCGCCCCTCAACCTCTGTCTTTCTTCCTGATTGCCTGTTTTTCTTTTGCTTGGTTTGAAATCGTTCTGACCGAAATTCCAGGTAAAACCAACCTTAACCAGGCGGCTGTCGTTTCCTCCCCAAACAGTCATATTTACACCGGCAAAATTGCTTTTTCCTTTCCATCGCTGGGAAAGAAATAAGTCTGTAACAGAAATCGAAACCATGCCCTTTTTCTTCAAAACCTTTTTTGTGAATCCACCCTCCAAAAACCAGAATGCCCTGTTTCTGAAAGTTCCACCCCAAACACTTGGCGAATTATAAGAGCCTGAAAATTGGATATTTACTTCTTTTGGCAGCGTGAAAGATTGCGAAATAAAAAGACTAAAGAAATCCACCGGAAGTCTTAAGATTTTGCCTTGTCCAAAATCTGCTTCATAGGTTTGGTGGTTGAAGGTGAAATTCAGATAACCATTCCACCAATTCCGGATTGGAATCGGGCTGCTAATATTGAAGGATAAAGTACGGACATCGGCCAGATTTCTTCTTGTCAGGAATGTTCTGCTGCCAGATGAATCGATTAACCGGGCAAAAAAATCCGTGGTATGGCTGTAAGCCACAGAAGTAGTCACCATGGACATAAAACTATGGGAAAGCTGGAAGTTATGGGTAAACTGAGGATTCAAAAAAGGATTTCCTTGTTCATAACTAAGTTCATCCAATTTATATTGAAATGGATTTAAAAACCTGTAAACCGGCCTGTCTACCCTTCGGCTATAGTTAAAGCTAAGTGTATTTTGTTTGTTGAGGTTATAGGTGACACCTCCACTGGGAAAGAAATTTCCATAATCCCTACGGACAAGGCTGTCTTTTTTTTGCGATTCATAGGTCAGGTTTCCTTCTGAATGCGTTTGTTCAAACCTAATCCCGGCCTGCAAAATCCACTTTTGCCCAAGCGTTTGCCTGAAGGAGCCATAACCAGCAATCACCCGCTCCAGATAAGAAAACGAACTGCTTTGTTCCAGGTCTTTTTCATTCAAACCATTTCTTCTGTTAAACAGGCTGAAAGTATTGTCAGTGAGTACGTTGGAAATTTTATAGCCAAACGAAACCACTGATTTTTTAATTTTTTGCTCATAATCGGTCTTCGCGGTGAAAATGGTAATATTAACCGGAGTACTCAGACCAAAAGACCTATCTCTGATGCTGGTATCTGTGGCCGTATTGGCATCTCTATAAAAATTGGGTTGGTTGGTTTCATTGGCAAGATTATACCAACCAAAATTAATATCGGTTGTTATTTCTCTTCCACTTGTGTCTTTGTATTGATGGTTAAAATTCTGGTTTCCGGTTTGATTGGTTTTTTTGCCAAAGTTTTTTGCCTCCAGAAAAGTATAAGGAGTTGTTGAACCAAAATTAGAAATGGAGTTTCCTGAGAAAGCATTATTTCGGTTCAGGGTTATGTTTCCATCGGTCATCAGGCCAATGGTATGTCTTTTTCCCAGGTTGAAATCGACTCCAATTTTAAAGTTATGGGACTCCCTTTTGTCAAAGGTATTGGTTTGCTGGTTAAATATTTGTTCACCTTGTTTTCTGTAAATGTCCATGAAACTCCAGCTTTTGGCATAATCATATCCATAGTTTCCAAAAACATTGACTTTGCCTCCACCATAGTTAAGGCTTAGTGCATGGTTTGTCCGGGTATAATTGTGTTCATTGGCCAGTCCCGTGGATACGCCTGAATTCAGACTGCCGTTCATTCCTTTTTTTGAATTCTTTTTTAGTCTGATGTTGATAATGCCCGCATTACCGGCGGCATCGTATTTGGCGGAAGGGTTGGTGATGATTTCAATGACATCAATCTGGCTGGAAGGCATAGAGCGCAACCAATTGGCCAGGTCTTTTTCTGAAAGTGGAGATTGCCTTCCATCGATATAAATGAGCAATCCGTTTTTTCCTTGTAAAAAAATCTGGTCATCCTGGTTTACCATCACACCCGGTGATTTTCGAAGGACTTCAAGTGCATTGCTGTTCATCATCAGGGGATTGTTGTCTACTTTCATCACCATCTTATCCGGTTCAACGGTGATAAAAGGTTTGGTTCCCACCACATTGACTTCCTTGAGTTTGACGTCAGAAGGCGCCATCATAAATTCTCCGGCATTCAATTCCTCCTGGCCGGTGATTTCCAGATTTGGACTTTTAAAACGTTGGTAGCCCACCATGCTTCCTTCAATCAAATACTGGCCCGCCTCCAAACCTGGAAACTCAAAATTTCCATTTTCTCTGGAAACAGCCAACTTCAATACTTTTTCATCTCCTACCTATTTAAGGACAAGGTTAACAAATGCAATGGGTTTCTTTTCAATATCCAGAAGTTTTCCAAATAGTCTGGTTTTATTTTGTCCAAACAGGTTTGAAAATATAAAAGCCTGAAAAAGTAAGAGCGCAGTTAAAAATCTAAAATTCATGGATTGTGCAGTATTGTATCATTGGCGGGAATTCAGTGGGATTGGGTTGGTAAGAACGCTGCCTTTTTTCTTTTGAGGCAAGTATTTCAAATGGAAAAAGTCCCGGTTTTCGGGACTTTTCTTAGGGTTTGGAAAGAATTAAGCCAATTCAGCTTTTTTCTCATCCCTTGCCTTTATGTAATCTTCAAATTGACCCAGCTTATCCATTTGAACACCTTTTCCAATTTCAATCACCCGGTTTACAACTGTGTTGTTCAATTGAAAATCCCTGCTTTTCATTAAGATAATTCCTTTAAAATCAGAAAGTCCTGTATTCATAACCGTGATGCTCTCCAAATCCAAATGGTCTGTTGGTTCATCCAGCAATAACACATTGGGCGCCTCCAGAATCAGTTTACTGAACATACAACGAACTTTTTCACCTCCTGAAAGGACATTCGATTTTTTCAACGACTCTTCACCCGAAAACAACATTCTACCCAAAAATCCACGGATATAACTCTCGTCTTTCTCCACAGAATATTGTCTGAGCCAATCCACCAGATTTAACTCCGGATCCTGAAAATATTTTGAGTTTTCATTGGGCAAATGACCGACCGATGTGGTTACGCCCCATTTGAATTCGCCCTCTGTGGCTTTCATTTCGCCAGCCAGAATTTGAAATAAGGCTGTGCTTCCCGTAGAATTATCGCTTTCAATGGCTACTTTCTGATCTTTCTCAATGTTGAAAGTCAGGTTTCGGAAAAGCCATTCACCTTCCGGATTTTGATACCCAAGATTGGTGACATTCAATACCTGACCTCCGATTTCTCTTTCTGCTTTGAAATAAATGTAGGGATATTTTCTGTTCGAAGGTTTGATTTCTTCCGGCGTTAATTTGACCAACATTTTTTGGCGGGCAGTAGCCTGCTTGGATTTGGCCACGTTGGCAGAAAACCGACGGATGAACTCTTCCAGTTCTTTTCGTTTTTCATCCATTTTCTTGTTCTGATCTGCTTTTTGACGCATAGCCAATTGGCTCGATTCATACCAGAAAGAGTAGTTTCCAGGGTAAATCTGGATTTTGCCAAAGTCAATATCAGCGACATGGGTGCAAACCTCATCCAGGAAATACCTATCGTGAGACACCACAATAACTGTATTTTTAAAATCGCCAAGGAAGTTGATAAGCCATTGAACCGTTTTTAAGTCAAGGTTGTTGGTAGGCTCATCCAGTAAAAGTACATCCGGATTACCAAAAAGGGCTTGTGCCAAAAGCACTTTTACTTTCTCGCTGCCATCCAGATCTTTCATCAGGCGGTTGTGTTGATTTTCATTCAGTCCCAGCTCAGAAAGCATGGTTGCTGCATCAGATTCGGCATTCCAGCCTTCCAATTCTGAAAATTCTGCTTCCAGGTCAGCAGCCCTGTTTCCATCCGCTTCGGTAAAATCTGCTTTTTCATAAATTGCATCTTTTTCCTTCATGATTTTGTAGAGCCGCTCATGGCCCATAATCACGGTTTCAAGAACCGGGAATTCATCAAATGCAAATTGATTCTGCTTTAAAACGGCCAGTCGCTGGCCTTTTTGCATCATTACATCACCGGTTTGTGGTTCAATCTCACCGGATAAAATTTTAACAAAAGTGGTTTTTCCTGCACCATTGGCGCCAATCAATCCATAGCAATTGCCGGGAGTGAATTTAATGGTTACATCTTCAAACAGGAGGCGTTTTCCAAAACGCAAAGAAACATTACTGGTAGAAATCATTTTTTTTCAATCGGGCCGCAAAGATACGATTTTTGTTTTCCTTAACGGGTACAGGTACCACTAAAATGTTGGATCTGGTTGGTTTGAGCTTTTTATTTTTGAAAAAAGGCAAATTAAAACCATGGCTTTAAGCACGATGAAATTGGTAATGCATCGGTTATTTGCTGGCTTCCTGCGCCTCAGCAGAGCCAACTTCGCTGAAAGGTAAAATTAACTTCTTGCCAAACATTTTCAGTTTAGATTTTGGAAAATCAACCCATTCAAGGATTAAAAACAACAATAATTAAACTTAATTTAAGACAAAAGTGTCAGGTGAGCCACCTGCCACGAGAAAACCGACCTCTGTACCCCTGCTGGTGTCCTCACCAGACGGAACAGATATTTCTTATCAGGACTTGTTAACCGAAGAAAAGTGAAAGGTAAGGACATCTGCCCCTGTGAAAGTTCAAACGGGTTCTAAAAAGTTTCAATAACTTGAAGGGCCTTAGATTAATGGCGTCGCCAGTGATGCCGGGACATAGACCCTTCAAGTATTTTAAAATAAGGATAGGTGAATCCAACCGGAGCATTTTTAAATGCTTTATTACATGCATACCTGAAAGATGAATTAATCACTTCGATGAAGGTTATTCAATAATATTTTGCCGGAATGGAAAAAAAGTCCGAATCGCCAAAAATCCCATCCTGGCTACAGAATTTGCAGGAAAATTCGTGGGAATTAGAGCTTCTTATTTCAGGAGGTGCCGTCTTTTCATTAATTCAGTTTCCTGAAATTCTGTTTGATTGGCTTCATATTGTAGGAGTTATGACCTCATTCACGGGCTACAGCGCCATACTGATCGCTAGTGTAATCGGAATTAAAATTCTGACACATGGGTTTATCCTACATCTTTTTCTGCGGTCCTATTGGTTAGCACTGGTCTGCCTCAATTATGTTTTTCCACAGGGAATTGCAACCGGGCGCAGACCGGTAGCGTTTCCGTTTAACACCCGACATAAAGAGGGAGACCTGCAGGATCAGATTATGAAAGTAGACAGATACTGCGGAACCGTTATTTACAGTTCGATCATATCCGCTTTTATTCTCTTCGGGCTTCTGATCATCTTTGGGGTTTACATTGGAATACATCTTCTTTTTGCTGATTATGAAGATGTTGGTTTGATTGGCAAAATACTGGATGGGTTTTATTGGTATTCAACTATTTGCATCAACCTGTATTTCCTGGATCTGATTTTGATGGGCGCAATCCGCCGGATTCCGTACATTAGCTTTCTTCTTTTTCCGGCCTTTTCATTTTTTGACTTATTGTCTATCCGGCCATTTTATGAGCGGGCCCTGGTTTTTTTCGCTTCCAATATTCGAAAAACCAGCTTTTATCTTGGGGCTTTGATTTTTGGTGCCGTCACTTTTTGTTCGGTTTACCTCTCGGTTAACCGGTATATGAACTGGACCAATTTTTTCGATTCGCGAAACTATGTGTGGTCCATGAATAGTGAGAACTCACAAGCCGATTGTTCGTTCAGGCTATATGATGATGAATCGGAAAGGTCGGAACGACGCCATGTTTCTATACCATCAAAGATCATTCAAACCAACTTCCTGTCGGTCAAAATTCGGTATTCGAAGGGTATGGACGAAATTATTGAAGCCGTTGAACCCATAGACAGCCTCCGCACGCTGGCCGGAATTGTTCAATTGTCCATTGACGACAGTGTTTATAGAGAAGTCGTATGGAACAACAATTGGGAAATATCAATGGCTGAAAGTGGGATCAGTGCGATAATTCCCATCGGTCATCTGGCAAACAGCCAACATATACTGAAGGTTTATCCTAAAAAAACACAGAACCGGACCAACAAAGAAATTGACCTTTCAGGCCCAGAGGTAGAATTTAAGAACGTACAATTTAAAATTCCCTTCTGGAAGGATGTGCGATAATTCATCGGGATTTTAACTGGTATCAGTTGGTTTTCACTCCGTTTTGGTTTCTGTCTGGAATACTCTGTTTTATCAACAGAATAACCGTAGCCCAAACAAATAATATTGCGAAAGATGAAAGTGGCCTTAAATCCCTTTCGGAGACACTTCAACTTGGGGACAGTATGATGAGTAGCACATCTTTGTAATTCAAAATTAGCATCCTAAAAAATTGCAATGGAGAGCGTCCTCCGCTGGACGGGATTTTCAAACTGGTAAACTCTGATTATTGGTCTGGCTTCCAGCCAAAATAAAGGCTATAAAACTGTCATGCGAGGACAGGAAATCTTCGACGGAAAATACCAAAACTACTCAATCTTTGTCCTTATTACTGTAAACAACCTCCCCAACCCTTTCTATGTGCTCCAATAAGTCTTGGTTTTGGATTTTTGTTACCTCAATTGCATCAATTTTTTGAGGGAAATCAAGTTCTTCAAATTCGATTTGAAGGTCCAGCCAATGGTTAAATTCAAACGGTTTGTTAGCAAATACAGCAAGGTCTATGTCTGAGCCTGGTTTGAAGGTTCCTTTGGCCCTTGACCCAAAAAGCAGAACTTTAGTGATTTGTGGGAAATGACTGAAGACATGTGTCAGTCTTTGAAATTCAGGTTCAGAAATGCCAGATTTCATGATTCAAATAATCCTGATTGTTTTCCATTTCTCATCTGCTCCAGCTTCAATTCCAGGGACTTGAATAGGTGGTAATATGAATCAATGATGTTTTCTGCTATGTTCTCTGCTGTTTCTTCATCATAAGTATGCGAACTCAATTCCCTAGCTTTTTTCATGAGTTTCCATGCATGGCCGTCTTCAATATACCCATCTTGAAATGCCTGTTCAAGTACAGGATTCGGACCTGAAATATCCTGATAACCTTTGTGGCGCAATACATCTTGCAAGGTTTTCCAGGCCAGTTCGTAGGTGTATTCAAAACGCTGAATCAAACCTTCTTTCTCTAGCTCAGATAAATTTTCTAAAGGGGTGTCCAAAACTACTTTTTCCAGTTTAGACAATGCCTTTCGAAAATTATTAAATCGTTGCTCCCACCTTATGTCATTGTTTAACATACCTCAAAGGTCAACTTTTTCTATCTTTTACCCAAAAAAGGATTTTTCAGTCTGGGACAGGTAGAAAGAATTGGTGAAAAAAAGTAAATCCTCAAAGAATCCTGCAAAACCAATCCGGAATTTTATAACATTAAAATTCCTCCAGGCCAGACATTTGTATAAAAGAATGTGATAAGATTCGGACACAATTTTTAATACTAAAGTCATGGTATATGAAACTCAAATCTGGGGTATGCATCTTTTTTGGTGGTTCATTTGGGTGTTTTTGCTCATCTGGATATTTGCAACTCCATACGATATTCCTGGCCAAAGAAGCCGCAGAATGTCACCTTTAGATGTTCTCAAACTTCGGTTTGCAAATGGCCAAATTTCTTCTGAAGAATATAAAAGGAGTAAGGCGATTCTTGAGAATGATTCAATTCAAACAAGCAAATAATTAATTCAACCTTAATAAAAACAAAAAATGGAACCAGACATTGGAATCGCAGAAAAGTCTGTGGAGAAAAGCATTTCCATGTTTTCAGTCATCATATCGGATGAAGAAATTCTACACCAAAACCTGAAAACTTTATTGGAAGGTGTGTGTAGAGGGTTTTATGAAATGCGCTCAAAACTCCCGTAGTATCCTTAAATTCATCATTCAACATTCATCATTAATTTTATTATGTATTTAAAATCAACCATTTGGCTCTTTGCTGCCATCCTCCTCTCAAATATTTCTCTTGCCCAGAATTGCAAAAATGCCAAAATGCAGGAACACAAAACATGGCAGAAAATCGGCGAAAAAACTGTTGACTTTATCCGGGACAGAGACGATATAAGACTTAAAGGCATGGACCATTTTGAGTTCATCAAAATTGTAGCCACAGATGCACCCATCTATCTCAACAATATGGTTATCAGTTTTGAAACAGGCAATGACCAGACGGTAAATATCAAACACGCCATTAAAATTCCCGGTGAATGTAAATTGGTTAGGATATTTGAACCAGCAAGGGAAATAAGGAAAATTTATTTTGTCTATAGTACAGTTCCAAATGCAAGGGATAAAAAAGCACATTTGGAAGTGTATGGTTGTAAATTGAATCCGCAACCAAAGGAACCAATGGTTGTTGAGAAGGAAGCCAACAGCGGGCCGGCTCTGGTTTTGAGTGATAAAACCGGATGGCAAAATATAGGGTCCCGGGTGCTGGATTTAAAAATTGGCAGAGATGAAGTCACCGTTTTAGGGGCCGACAGGTTTGCGATAGTCAAATTCAGAATTACAAATGGGGCTGTAAATCTGATAGATGTGGAGTTTCAGTTTGAAAGCGGAGACGCCCAATACATCTTGCTTAACAAAGAGATGGTGGCGGGAATGGAATCTGCCCCGCTTAATCTGAATGGCGGTGAAAGAAGCCTGAAAAAGATTGTTTTTAATTACAAATCAGGAATTGGAAACTATCAAAACGAAGCTGAGGTTGAGATTTGGGGCTACAAAAGCAATTCAGAGCAATCGAGCAGGTAAAGTTTTTGCTTTTTTCCTCAGTTGGAAAAATCTAATTTATGGATAATAGAAGCGAGGAATGATTTGGATTCATTCACTTTAACGGGAAAAGCAGTTGAAGGAGTTTAAGGAAAAATAGAGGCCCAAGGTCAATAAATGCTGAAAAGTTTCATTAGTTTTGTTACTCTTATTTTCATTTCTATGACCATTACACACACATCTAAAAACCAGATTACCATTACAATTTCTTCAAAAGTTGATAGTTTTGGTTTGCAAAGGCTTATAGATTACAGTAAATATCTGGAAGCTACAGAAAATAGCAAAGCGGAACAATCAGATGTTGATAAACTTGCTGATGAGGTTAACGCAAGTTGGTGGTTAAAAAACCGTGACCGATTTATAAAGTGAAGATAATAGTTGATGCCAATATAGTTTTTAGTGGCATTCTCAACTCCAATGGAAAAATTGGAGACCTTTTGCTAAATTCTGGAAAACTGATTCAGTTCATCGCCCCATCATTTTTAAAAACAGAGATTCAAAATCACTATGACCGTATTTGTAAAATTTCTGGAATGGAACTTCAGCAGGTAAAAGAAGCTGAATATCAAGTATGTAGAAACATTAGATTCATTTCTGAAGAACAAATTCTACCAGGATTATGGAAAATTGCTGAAAAACTGGTTTCAGATATTGACCCAAACGACACGCATTATATCGCTTATTCAAAACATTTTCGTTCTAAAATCTGGAGCGGTGATAAAGCCTTGGTGAAAGGTCTTTTTGAAAAAGGATTCACCAATTTTTATACCACTGATGAACTTTTTGGTTGGAGAGAAAAGAGAAAACGCTAGGTAGAGAGTGGAATATTTCATTGGCTTTGAGGCTATTTTGGCTAAAATGAGATAAACTCTTGATATCGGCCTGAGTCCAAACCAGACGAAATCCGGATTCAGGAAAAACTTTTTGTTTTTCCCCAACTGGAAAAATCTAACCACAGGTTAATAGAATTGGGGCACGGTTTATGTAGATTTACAATTCAAACCAACCAAAAATTGTATGCAAATTTTGTTAATCTGGTTTTTGTACCTGCCTTTCACAGGCCTTTCTCCTGAAGCAAAAGAGAACCGATTTTCTCCGGCGGCGGATTCTACGTTTGTTCTTTATGAATCCTGTAAACTCCGGGATGTGATTTCTTTTTCGGTTTTTCAAAAAACGATGGAAGGCATAAAAACGTATAAGCCACAAAAATCAATCGTGACCATCATCGATTTTACTCTTCCCTCCAGTCAGAAACGATTTTTTGTCATAGACCTTCAAGCAAAAAAATTACTTCTTTCCACCTGGGTTGCCCATGGCAAAAAATCTGGAATTGAAATGGCTCTTTCGTTTTCAAACAAATTGAAGTCCAACCAAAGCAGTCCTGGTTTTTACAAGGTTGGGCTGCCTCTTCAAAGTCCTAAACATGGACTTGCCCTTGAATTGTTTGGCCTCGAAAAAGGAATAAACCACAACGCACAGAAAAGGGAAATCATCATCCATGGGGCAAAATATGTAAGCGAGGATTTTATCAAGCAATACGGCAGATGCGGACGCAGTTTTGGATGTCCGGCCTTGCCAATTGAAGTAATGCCAAAAGCTGTTCAATTGCTTTCCAATGGCAGCCTTTTGTATATCCACGTCTTTAAAAATGCAGATAAAAAAGCCCAAAATGTTGACAATAACCCACTCAATCTTGCCAGTCAAAATTCTGAAATGGCATTTCCTTTTTTTGATTTCCTGTATCATTCAGCTTTCCTGCCACACATCTGAAAGGGAAAAAGTAGTAAGAATAGAAAAGAATTTTTCGGAAATTCAACTGGATTCCAATCTCTTAAAGCAGTTTTTGGGTTTAGATTCATGCCAAAATTATGTTTCTGAAGAGGTCCAAAAGTTTTACCGGAACAGGGACTTTCAATATGTCTGGTTTTCAGAAGGTAAGCTCAGTGAATTGGGGCCCAATTTCTACAACCAGCTGCAAAACTATATGCATGATTTTGGCGACAGCACTTTGTTGGACCCGAAACTGGATTCTATCATGTCGCTCGATTTTGATGAATTGGAAAAACTAAGCCAAAGTAAACCCATCCAGGAAAGGCTTGAAATGAAGCTTACTGTTTCCTATTTCCGCTATGCCAGGAATGAGTTTACAGGCAGGGTCCAAAACATCCGAAAACTGGATTGGTACATTCCCAAAAAGAAAATAAATTTTGAAGAATTGCTGAACAGCTTATTGGAGGAGGAAAAGGAGGAAAAGCTTCCTGAGCCATCCAATCCATACTTCCTTTCCTTAAAACAGGAACTGAAAAGGTATATCCAAATGGAGCATTCTGGTTTGTGGCCAAAATTTTCAAACCGGCAAATCAATCATGAAGCAAATCCAAATGATTCCTCCATTATTCAGATAAAAAAAGTCTTACTTCTTGGAAATGATTGGGCAGAAAAGGACAGCAGTATGGTCTATTCAGAATCATTCAAAAGGGCTGTTCTCCACTTTCAAAATCGGATGGGACTGGAAGAAAACGGTAAATTGGACAAGGCTACAAACGCAGCTTTTCAGGTTCCCATTCAAAAAATAATCAGGAAGATGCTTGTCAATTTAGAACGCCTGCGCTGGCTGCCAGATACCATTTCCGGAGATTTTCTTTTGGTGAATATTCCGGAATTTAAACTTCACGTGTTTGAAGATGGCAAACCCGCATGGCAATCCAATGTGGTGGTGGGAAAAGCAGCTGGCCGAACCCAGATTTTCAGAGGAAATCTATCGCAGATTGTGCTTAATCCAAGTTGGGGCATACCGCCTGGCATTGCCAGAAAGGAGGTTCTGCCCGGCATAAAGCGCAATATTTCGTACCTGAAAAAGCACGACATGGAGGTCTATTCCGGCAATACAAAGGTTAATCCAATGCGCATCAATTGGGATAAAATCGGGGAGCACATTCCTTACAATTTCAGGCAAAAAGCTGGAAAAGACAATCCGCTAGGGCAGTTTAAGTTTTATCTGTCCAATTCCTTTTGGATTTACCTGCACGATTCCAATGAAAAATATCTTTTTGATGCCAACAAAAGGGCCCTAAGTCACGGCTGCATCCGGGTAGAAAAGGCTAGGGAATTGGCTGAATACCTGCTACGCAAACAAAAGCAATGGAACACAAAGCGGCTGGATAAAATGCTATTGAAGGTTAGTGACTACGGCATTTCGTTAAAACCAACGGTGCCTGTTTTCATTGTTTATCTCACCGCCTGGGTAAATGCCAAGGGCGAACTAAACTTGAGAAATGACGTGTATAAACGGGATGAAATATTGGAGAAGGCGGTTTTTGGGGAGAGGTAAAGTCTGTTTTCCCAAAGCTTTTGTTTTTTCGCCGATTACAAATCGGCTTTATCTTTGGTTTGAAATGCGCACCGTTGAAAGTTAGATAGCGGATTTAATTCCATAGTTATTTAACATTTATTAATGCTTGTGGAAGCATTAACATAAAAGGTATTGATTTTTGAAAATCAAGCTGCTCGTAAAATAGTCCCATCCTTGAGAGATTCTTGTAATAATCATTCACATTTTGGTAATAGTATTTCTCCGATTGAATATACCATGCTCTTTCACCTAACTTTTCAGCTAAAAACCATTTTTCTAATAACCTGCCTATTCTTCCATTGCCATCACCAAAAGGGTGAATATCAACAAATAATAAATGAACAAAAGATGCATAATAAAATACTTCTTCGATACTTAAATCTTGATTTAACAGCATTTCAATGTCCTGCCACAATGCTTCGTATTCATCTTTTAGTATAAAAAGCGGTGCTGCCTCATATTGAATTCTACCTGTTTTGTGCTCCATCACCAGCATCTCTGTTTTTCGCAAAATGCCTCTTTGGTTATAAGGTAATAAATGTGCAGCTACCAAATTGTGGGCTTCATGAAAGTTTGCTTCACCCAATGGATTATCCTTGGCATACAAATAAGCTTTATATAAATCATTCGGCTTTTCTGTAAGCTCTGGTAAATATTCAATGTTTAGTATTTTATGCTTCACATAGCTGTCCACCTCCATTTGCTCGCCTTCAATCCTTGAAGATGACATCACGGAGACAGATGTGTAAAATGTAAAACTATGCGGCTCCAATTCCATTTGTTGCAAGTCTTTAAAAGCAGCATTTATGTCAACATCTAACAACGACCTCCATGTGTCAAACCATTTATTTGTAATTAAGTGTTTCATGGGGTGCTTACCGATTAAAAATGTGTGCTTGAATTTTGGTTGTTTTATTCTGATTGTCAATCTACTGTCAATTGCGAATTCTTTAAACTATTCCATTAAAATTATCTTCTTTTTTATTGAAGGTCAACGCAATAGGTGGAACTGCCTTAAATTCAAAAAGCGGTGCAAACATAGGTAAAAACAAGCTTGATTACTGCTGAATAAGGGAAATCTGAGCGGCTGGATAAATTGCTTGGAAAAGTCTGCAATTATGGCATTCTGCAAAAACCAACCAAGCCTGTTTTTATTGTTTATCTCACTGTCTGTGTAAATGGTAAGGGCTAACTAAACTTGTGGAATGACATATATAAACGGAATGGAATTTTGGTGGAGGCGATTTTTCGGCGGAGGTGAGTACGAATGCATTCCAGAGTTTGTACATTTGAAAAAGCAATGTATTTCTAAGCACCAATTTTTTGTCAATTCCATTTGAATTTACAAATTGCAAAAAAAATCGAAATGAGTGTATTGGTAATTCAGGGTACAGAAAGCAACCAAAAACTGATTCTAGCCCTTGCAAAAAAGATTGGTTCAAAAGCTGTTAATTTAAAAAATCAGGAAATTGAGGATATGCTATTTGGCGCCCATATTCAATCCCAAAAGACTGGAAAACTGGCTTCCAGAGAAGCAATTTTCAAAGTACTGGATAAATTTTGAAAACTGAATTTGATGCCGCCTTTCTAAAGGTGCTAAAGAAGGTTAAAGACATAAATTTGCTTTCAAAAGTAAAAGATGTTGTGGTCCAATGTGAATCATCGCAAAATATTGAAGAAATTAAAAACTGAAAAAACTTAGTGGATTCGAAAACTATTATAGAATCAGAATGGGGGACTACCGTATTGGATTGGAGAAAATAGACACACAAACCATTAGAATTATAACCATGGCCCATCGAAAGGATATATACCGAAACTTTCCTTAGATAAGCAAAAAAATCCCCGTTGTAGAAATATAGAAGGGGGAGCAATTATAGTAGTTATTTACTCAGCTTTCAATTATGCCAACAAGTCAAGTTAATATTGCCAACAAATCATGATGACTTTGCCAACATATTTTTTGTTTGCTTATCCTGAAATCAAGCCGACTTTAGTGCTTGTTGTTGTTTTGAGTTTTGGAATTTTATTGCAAAATAAGTGACTTTTCGCCGATCACAAATCGGCTTAATCTGTCGTATGATATGGGATTGGCTGAAATGAAGGACAGAGAAATTTAAAAAGGAACTTGAAAAAACGCTTGGCCTCTCACCATTTTATGTAGATGTAACCAATAAAAAATATGAATTTTGGCATCGGGATTCTTTGGTAGTTCATTCGTATTTAAGGTATGTGGCTTTTCAGAAATTGGATTGCATCTCTGAAACCAGGCTAAGAACTGGTGATCCCAATTGGTTTCAAATCGAAAGTATAATATTATGACCAAGGGAATTGTAGAAATAGGTAGAGATTTTTTTGCTGATTTTATTGGATTTGAGCGGGGTGTTTTTTACACACTCAAATTATTGCTTTTTAACCCTTTTGCGGTAGTGGAGGCTTACAAACAAAAGGACGATCCTAAAATTTGTACGCCCTTCAGCCTGATCGCTTTGATGTCGGGTTTCTTCCTGATCATTGCCAATCTGATTGGGTTGGAGGAAAGGGTATTCAAATTTACGACTTCGTTTTCAAAATCGATTGGTTATCCCTTTTTAGCTGAAATCTTTTCGGAAATCTGGACCAATTTACCTATCCTGATTTCGCTTTATATTATTATAGCCTGCATCGTCCTCAGCCTTTTTACCCGAAAATTAGGTTTGAGTTTTTACGATCATCTGGTGGCAAATTTGTATAATCTTTCCGTAAGTTTTGCAATGGCTTCTTTGCTTATTCTGATTTTTCCATTGATTCATTTTGATTCTGTTTTAATGCTAATTCTAGTTGCTGCTGCTGTTATTCTGGTAATCTTATTGAAAAAGGTAAAGTTGAGAATTCTGTTCTATTATCCGGAAGACTGCCACCTCGCTTTAAAATTACCTATGATTCTCAGTGGATTGATTATTGCTCTTTTTCTGTATATGCCGCTATTTGTCCTTATTTATTTGGGTCGGCTGTAAATCGATTTTTAACTCCTTAGTTTGGCGAAGGGTTCCTCTTACTCAGCGTTTTTTCGAAAATTAGTTTCGTTCCTGTTTTTTCCTCTGCCTAAAAGCATTTTCGAAACTTAGTTCTGTTCCTATCCATCAAATTATTGGTCAGGAATAAATCCCATTAACCCAAAGGAAATGGACATATGCTGCCGTCCAATAATATTTCCTTTTTGCCACAACCAGCTTTTTAGACGACCCGATTTTTTGGATGGGCAATGACCAGTACGGAAGTTATTGTTTGATGATTTTGACATCTTTGGTAAATCCTTCGGCTGATAATTTCACAAAGTAAATGCCGGCGGGCTGATAGCGAAGATCCAGTGAATGTGAACCGTTGATATTTTTTACCGTCTGAATTCCAATCTTTTCTCCGAGCATGTTGTACACAGCGATGGCTAGGTCAATGTCAAGATTTTCGGTTACAATTTGATACAAACCAGTTCCTGGATTAGGGAAAATCCGGGCGGCTGGATCAATATTTGGCTCTTCTTCCATCGCCAACCGGCAGGCCGATAAAGCAACCGAAAGAGTCTTTGAAGCTGATGTTCCGCAAGCATTGTTTGCTTTCACACTTACAGAACCCGCCGTACTTCCCCATGATGCTGTGATGGCAGATGTCCCTTGTCCGTTGTCACGCTACCAGTTCCGGGAAGAGTCCAGGTGTAGGTGAGTCCGGCAGTTGCGGTCACTGAATATGCCAGACCGGTTTGTTGCGGACAAACGGAAACAGGTCCTGTTATGTTACCCGGTGTAGCTGGAAGTCGTGTCAAAGCCAGTGTTTTAGCAGGGGAGGAGCCGCAACTATTTACTGCTGTTACCGATAAGGTTCCCGTCGTGAAGGCGGACGGTATCTGCATTGAAATGCCGGTTCCCGAATTGGTTACGATGCTGCATCCTGCGGCAGGCGTCCAGTTGTAGCTGGTTGCTCCGGAAACAGCGACAATGGAATACGATTGGGTTACGCCTCCACAAAGGTTCGTTGCATTTCCTGTGATGGTGGTGGGAGCTACTGGAACCGAACGAATGGTTATTGACCGCAAGGCACTGCTTCCGCACACATTCGCTGCAGAAACGGAAATTAGTCCTGAACTGTAACTCGCAGGAGCCGTCAGGCTGATGCTGTTGGTTCCTTGTCCGCTGCTGATCACAGAACCTGCTGGAACCGTCCAGTTGTAAGATGATGCACCACTCGTGGAAACCGGACAGCTATAGGTTTGGGTGGTGCCGCTACACACACCTTGCAAAAGTCCGGAAACCGAGGCAGGTGCAGACGGCGCTGCAGAAACGGCAAGTGATTTTGCAGCGCTCGTGTAGCAACTTGTCTGGGATTTCACCTGAATATTTCCCGAAGTAAACGGTGTTGGAAACTGAACTGAAATGGTTGCGGTTCCCTGTCCGCTGCGGATGGTGGCGTTATTGGGAACGGTCCAGCTGTAGCCTTCTGCACCGGAAACCAGTGATGAAGTGTAAGTTTGGGTGCTGCCAGCGCAAACAGCTGTTGCAGAACCTGCGATGGTGGTTGGAATCGCAGTCGCACTGGTCAGGGCCAGAGTGCGGGCTGCTGATGCGCCGAGACAGTTGGAGGCCGTTACCGACAAGGTTCCCGTTGTAAATCCTGCCAGAAATCCAACGATGACGGATGACGTTCCTTGTCCGCTTTGGATAACCGCGTTGGCCGGGGTTGTCCAGTTGTAGGAAGTAGCATTCGCTACGGCCGCAATGGTGTATGTTTTAGTAGATGAAAAACAGGCCCCGTTGGCGATCCCGGAAATGGTGCCGGGTGTGGCAGGTTTGGCCGAATAATAAACTACGCTCCGGCAGAAACTGGCTCCGGACCCGCAACCGCTGACCGCTTTCACACACAGGTTTCCGGTAATATATGTCGAAGAAAACGCCAGACTGATGCTGTTGGTTGTCGATGTTCCGGTCGCCCCGGTTGGTAAAGTCCATTGATAGGAGGTGGCTCCCGGAACGGACGGTACCGAAAATACCTGACCAGTTGCATTTCGGCAAACTCCGGCCGGACCGTTGATGGCTGTTGGTGTGCCAGTGATGAGTCCGGGCTGACTGTCATTGCAATCGCTGGCATTGGTTACATAGCCTGACGGAGCCGTGCAGGCAAGCTGGGTAATTGCGGCATTTCCAAATCCATCACCGTCGGAATCCTGATACCAGGTCTGTCCGGTTCCGGCGAAAAGGTTGATGGAATTGGAATTTGCGTTCGCCATTCCGGGCCCGCCTTTGGAATACACCCGCACGTAATCTACATCCATGGTCGCAGGAAAAGGAGTTGTGGCATTCGGGTAACCAGGCCAGTTTCCCCCGATCGCGAGATTCAGGAGGATAAAAAACGGTTTGGTGAATTCATCCTTACTTCCGTTAGCGGTGGAAATGGTGTGTTCGTGGTAAATGGTTCCGTCCATCATAAATCGGATACGGAGGCTATCCCATTCTACGCTGTATTCATGGAATACAGTCGGGTCATTAGCAATAAAATTGCCTTTGTATGTCCACCCGTTGTTGGTCCAATGTGCGGTTCCATGGGTCTGCATTTCGTTGTTGATGTGCTCCATAATGTCAATTTCGCCACAGCCTGGCCAGGGTGTCTGGTCGATATTGGCACCGAGCATCCAGAAGGCAGGCCAGATTCCCTGACCCATTGGCAATTTTATTCGACCTGTGATGCGGCCATACTGTACACTGAATTTGTTTTTGGTGATCAGTCGGGCCGATGTATAAAGTTGTGCGCCAACTCCATCGTTGCGACCCACAATGTGAAGCTGGTCGTTGCCAAACTGAACATTTGATGGATTGCCAGTATAGTATTGTAGTTCATTGTTGCCCCAACCGCTGTTGCCAATTTCGGGCGTCCATTTAGTTGCGTCCAACGTACTTCCCGAAAATTCATCTGACCATGTCAGGTTCCAGGGAGTGACCAGACATTGGGCGTTGGAGGTGATTTGGCAGGAAACCACCGAAGCGGATGTGAGGGCTGGTGTCGTAAATGTGGGAGAATTGTTTCCGGTATTCACTCCGTTGATTTTCCATTGATACACCGGATTGCTTCCACCATTAATCGGAGTGGCCGTAAATGTGCGGGATTCGCCTGGACAAAAATTTGTGTCGCCGGAAACAGCGATGGTTACGGACGGAGTCACAATGGGATTTACCGTCACCACAATGGCATTCGATAAAGCTGGAGCTGTTTGGTTACAGCCGCAGGTGACTTCGCAGGTAACTGACTGGCCGGTGGTTAAAGTGGAAGAGGTAAAAACAGATGCATTGCTTCCCGCATTGACGCCATTGATTTTCCATTGATAAAAAGGTTGAGAAGGTGTGTTGGTTACTGTGGCTTCAAAGGCCATTTCTGACCCGGCGCAGGATGGATTTCCCCCGGCTGTTGTGGCGATGGACACAGTAGGGGTTGATCCGGGTATGCCTGTAAAGGTGTTGCAGGAACCCCAGCAGAAGGCATCCAGCGTTACGGGTTCGGTTATATTGATGATCCGGTTGGTAAAATTAGAGGTGGTTTTGGTGCAGGATGCGCCAACCGGCAAAGTTTCCTGATTGGCCCAGTTGTCGGAGGAGAATTTGTATTCGGTGGTGCCCGGTGACATGTTGATGGTGGTACTCCAGATGCCGTCGTTGTTGGCATCAGTCATTGGG
>JAIXQU010000156.1 GCA_027485575.1 Cytophagaceae bacterium | reverse complement strand
CTATTGAAGTTGTACCAGAATTTATTTCCGACATCGGCCTTAAAAAGGGTGAGAAAATTGACTATGCAATTTTCAAGGACGGAACGCCGACAATACTTATTGAATGTAAACACTGGAATCAAAACCTTAGCGTCCACGATGGACAGCTATTAAGGTATTTTCATGTTTCTAAGGCCAAATTCGGCCTACTTACCAACGGAATTATTTACCGTTTTTACTCTGACCTGGTTGCTGCCAACAAAATGGACGAAAAACCATTTTTGGAATTTAACATTTCCGAAATTAAGGACAACCAAATCGAGGAATTGAAAAAATTCCACAAGTCGTATTTCGACATTGACAGCATAGTAAATACGGCAAGTGAACTAAAATTTACCAATGAACTTAAACATATCATCCAATCGGAAATTAACAACCCAACTCCCGAATTTGTGAAGCATTTTGCAAAACAGGTTTATCCAAGTATGATTACTGCAAAGGTTCTGGAACAATTTACAGCGCTGACTAAAAAATCCTTTCAGCAACATATCAGCGACCTCATAACTGAAAGACTAAAAACAGCATTAACAAAGGAGGATGAAGTTTCAAAAGAAAACGAGACCGCTTTGAGAGCTGAAGTTCAAGCCCCAGACGCAACGAAAGTTGTAACAACTGATGAAGAACTTGAAGGCTTTATGATTGTAAAAACAATACTTCGGCAAAAGGTTGCTGCGACCAGAATTACTTACCGGGACGCTCAATCTTATTTTGCCATTTTGCTCGATGACAATAACCGAAAAACCATTTGCCGCCTTTACCTGGGTAACAAAAAATATATTGGCATTATGGACGACCAGAAAAAAGAAATCAAAAAAGAAATCGCAACTCTTGACGACATTTTCACTCACGCACAAGATTTACTCAAGACATTGGATTATTACGACAAATCTAAAGAATAGGGATAAAATCAAGCATTAGATTCCAATACATTTTCCCTCGTTCTGAGGCTCACAGATCGAATTGTGTTCTGTTTGCCACAGACCACGGTGGAGTCCTGTGGTTTTACAGAGAAGATTGAGACTGGGCTGAGCTACTACGTTGCGACCAAAAAGCCAATGGACCCGACGCAACTTCGCATAACTGGAATATTTGCAAAATGATGGCAGTGTGATAGTTTTGGGTTTTGTGCCATGAAGCAAACAGACAGCAAGATAGAAAGTTTAGTGCCTGGAATTCCACCACTTTGCAAATATCCCTGACGTTAGTGGCAATTTTTAGACAAAGAATTAACATGTTTTGAATCAGCTAAAAACAAATAAATGAGATATTTTGCACTTCAATTAATTTTACTACTACTTGCAAAGCTTGCGATTGGACAAACCAAAACTGACTTTTCAAAATTATATATTGATGGACTATTTAAAACAAGTAGTTCAATAAAATCTATCAGTCCCAAGGAAACAAACTTTGATGACCTTAAAGTTATTGGAGACTCTATTGGCGACAAAAAAATTGTTTTACTTGGAGAACCAAATCATGGTGACGGTGGTGCAATTCAAATGAAAGCTAGATTAGTGAAATATCTTCACGAAAAAAAGGGATTTGATGTTCTACTATTTGAAGCTGACCTCTTTTCAATAATGTTTGGAATGACTAACCTAAAAGATACTACGCAGACAAAACTTAGGGCTAGAGAGAATATATATACTTGTTGGACTGAAAGCAATGTAAGCCAAGACTTATGGACATATTTCAATAAGCAATTATTATCTGAGCATCCAATTTTATTGGGCGGAATTGACTGTCGTCACTCGGGTGATTTTGCTAAGAATAACTTTGGAAGTGAATTAACAAATGTTCTTTCTAGAAATAAATACAACATAGAAAATACTTCATTCAAAATTTTTGTCAAAAACGTAAATTATCTTTTAAAGAATGAGTTTAACTCTAGAGAGGACAGCGTTGATGTAGATAATTTGAATTCTGAATTGAAATCAGTTAAGGAATATTTTGAGTTTGGTGTATCAGATCCTTTAAGGAATTTATGGTTAATTGAACTCAATAACCTTAGTTATTTTTTTGATTATCTGTTAAATGGAAAAAACAGAGATATATATATGGCTCAAAACTTTAGACTAATTCTTAATTACATCTATCCGAACAAAAAAATTATTGTTTGGTCTCATAACAATCACAATGTGTTAGATGTAAATACATATGCTTCTACAGATCCTGATTGGGCCAAATGGTGGTATTCAAATGACACCTACAAAACATTTTCATATTTGGGTGCCGAGATTTTTCGAGAATATGGCAATCAGGTTTATTCATTGGCGATTACATCATCTACCGGTAATTACTCGCCATTATTTTTTGGAAATGACAACTTCCACGCTGACTTTTCTAAAACAGCAAACGTACCAAAGTCAAATGAACAATCTTTAGAATATTATTTCCGACGTAAGAAAAGAGGATCAGCCTTTATACCCCTTCCTCGCGGGCAGGGAAAGCCAAGCAGTTTTCCTTGGTTTTATTCACGGTTGTTTGATTTAACACTCGAATTGAGAATGGACTATACTGGATCATACAATGGTATAATTTATATTGACAAGACTGTAAACTTAAATGGACAATAAAAAACTGACTTGTCCTGAAATACGTTGACACAAAATTTAGCTTAGTTTCACTCTTTCCCTCGGTCTGTGGCTCACTAACCGAATTGTGTTCTGTGGCTCACCATAGCCGTCAACCTAAGATTGTGCTAATTCTATCATGAAAAAATATTTCGTCCCGATGGGACTTGAAAACTTTGGTGGATACGAAATCTACCAATATTTTGCCCCGATGGGGCTAATCTAATTTGATATTTTTAGTGTTTTCCCTCGTTCTGTGGCTCACCATAGCCGACAACCTAAGGTTGTGCTAATTCTACCATGAACAAATATTTCGTCCCGCTGGGACTTGAAAACTTTGGTGGTAACGAATTCTACCAGTATTTTGCCCCGATGGGGCTAATCTAAGTTGATATTTACAGTGTTTTCCCTCGGTCTGTGGCTCACTGGCCGAATTGTGTTCAATGTGCCACTGACCACGGTGGAAATTTTTTAAAAAAAGTAACATGACTTGTCCTGAAAAACGTTGACACAAAATTTAACTTAGTTTCACTCAAAATGAGTCAATAACGAAAAACAAAAAAAGTCCGGTGCGACAAGCCCGTTTCGAGTTCCCGCTCAGGAACCGGAATTTAAAATTGCGATTTGCAGGAAAGGAATGTCGCGTGGCCAACTTCAACCTCAGAGGTAGATAGACCACTTTTCATGCCTGCTTAAATGAGAAAATATGGCAAATCGAAATTAAATTTTCAAACTAATTGCCTCAATCTATCACATCGCTTTGGTCCATTTATGAAAATACCATTACTTCGCACCCGATTTTAATATTTTGAAAATCTAAATGGCTTCACATAGCGCAACAACTACACAAAGTGCAAATCTTTGGGGCGGAGGAGTAGAACCAATGAAAGCAAGCTACGGCAAGCTGATGATGTGGTTTTTCCTTATGTCCGATACATTCACATTTTCGGCATTGCTGATAACATACGGGATGATTCGATTTTCGAACCATGCTTATCTCGGAGACATAGACAGCTATGTTTTTTCACAGGAATACTGGCCCATACCGGATAAAGTTTTTAATGCCATTCCATTTTTACACGGTGTCCATTTGCCATTGGTATTTGTTGGTATCATGACCTTTATCCTCATCATGAGTTCTGTAACCATGGTATTGGCAGTTGAAGCTGGCCACCGGATGGATAGAAACGATGTTCAGAAATGGATGTTGTGGACTATTCTGGGTGGTATTGCTTTCCTGGGTTGCCAGGCCTGGGAATGGACACACTTAATTACAGGAACTGAAACCGGTTCTCTAATCGATGGAAAACCGTTTTTTGGTGCCAACCTGGTGCGCAATGAATATGGGCCTCCGGCATTCGCCGACCTTTTCTTTTTCATCACAGGTTTTCATGGAACCCACGTTTTATCCGGTGTTCTTTTGAATATCATTATTTTTTATAATACCGTAATTGGCGTTTATGACAGAACGGGCCATTATGAAATGGTTGAAAAAGTGGGACTTTACTGGCACTTTGTTGACCTTGTCTGGGTTTTCGTTTTTACATTTTTCTATTTGATCTAACGCTTCAAAAATTTCATATATGGAACATTCACATCAGGAAAATGGCACAGTAGCCATGCAAAAGCCAAATACCGGTGCAATCTGGAGAACATTCTGGTTTCTTTTGGCCGCAACAACTATAGAATTTATTGTTGCGTTTACAATGACTGACCCGAGCATGAAGATGTTAAGAATCAGTATTTTCCTAATTTTAACACTATACAAAGCCTTTTATATTGTTGGAGAATTTATGCACTTGAAACATGAGGTAAAAGTGTTAATCTGGAGCATTGTTCTCCCGGTCTCTTTCATCGTATGGTTTGTAATTGCACTCATGGTAGAAGGTGATTCTGTCCTGATGGTGCGATAATTAATGTATTTCCCCAAAAAAGCCAAAACCGGAGTTCTGTTGTTTATTACAATGGGTCCGTTTTTGGTTTTTGTTTTTTTATACCTTTTTGGAAACAATAAGTTTGAGCTGGATTCTTATCCTTTAACGGTTTCTGGATTTCCAAAGGCAATTCAAAACGCATCTTCACCATTAATTTTGTTCTCTTCTACTGAAAATCCCAAACAAGACAGGGATTTTCAAAATGAATTGACCCGGTTGGCAATTTTTTTTAATAAACTGGATGCCAAACCGAGAATCTTTCAATTGGAAGCCGAACGAAATCCACCTATTTCAAAACTGACTTTGGAGGGCAGGGTTTCTCAAAATATTATTCCACAATTTTGGTTTTCGGCTGATACGGTTTTGTCCATAAAAACAGCAAAAGGGCCAATGGAAAAAAGACTTCCAAATCCACCGAGGGCATTTTTATTTGACACTTTAAATAACCTTAGAGGCGTTTATGGGTTATGTAACAGTCAGTCTATGGACACACTGATGCTTGAATATAAGATTTTGCTAGATAAATAGTTGTATGTCTGAAACACTTTTAAATGCCGGGAAAGAAAAATTTTACCGCAAAATTGTTATCATCATTTCTATTGCCATTCCTGCAGCGGTCGCATTTTTGATTTTTGTGCCTCAAACTGGAAATCTTGGAAGTTTTGATGTTTCCGCATTTCCAGCCATTAATGCCACTTTGAACTCATTGACAACCCTATGCTTAATTGCTGCTTTGGTTGCTGTTAAAAACAAAAATATTGTGGTTCATAGGACTTTCATGAGCACTGCATTTGTTTTATCTGCTTGTTTTTTAGTCCTTTATGTTCTCTATCATTTTCAGGGCCAATCCACCCGCTATGGAGATACAAATCATGACGGGTTGGTTTCAGAAATTGAAAAAACCGCAGCTGGTTCCATGCGTTTGGTTTATTTCGTCATATTGATTTCGCACATTGTTTTGGCGGCAATTTGTTTGCCATTTATCTTGTTTTCGTTTTACTATAGCCTGAGCGGACAAATTGAAAAACATAGAAAGCTGGTTAAGTTTTCATTTCCAATTTGGCTGTTTGTAGCAATTTCTGGTGTAGTAGTTTATTTTTTAATTAGTCCTTTTTATCCTTTTTAAGATGAATAAATTCTTGATTTTCTTCCTTTTAACCCTTCTGATAATTGGTTTTTCTACTGATTTTGCTCTGGCGCAATGTGCCATGTGCAAGGCGACCATCGAGGCAAATTCAGCCAATTCAAATAAATATGGTGTTGGGCTCAATACCGGTATCTTGTATTTGATGTCAGTACCTTATATCGCTGCATCCATTCTTGGATTTTTATGGTATAAAAACGCAAAAGCGAAAAAGGCCATGCCAAAATTCAGATAATTTCTGATTTTCCGGAATTCCAATAATTTTTTTGGAATTCAAAATAGAAAAGTTTGAACTTTCCTGTTTCCAACTTAACCGATTTGAGAAGCATTCAATACGAATACAAACCAGGAAACCTGGAAGATTCTGAACGAGGACTTTGGAAAACTGAAGACCTTGAAGATGGACAATTTCTTGTTAATCTCGGTCCACAGCATCCATCAACACATGGTGTCCTTCGGTTGGAGGTGAAATTGGATGGTGAGTTGGTCATAGATGTTGATCCGCATATTGGATATCTGCACCGCTGTTTTGAAAAACATGCTGAGGCTTTGCCTTTTAATCAGATAATCCCATATGTAGACCGGATGGATTATGTAGGTGCTATGAACTCTGAACACGTCTATGCCATGGCGGTTGAAAAGTGGTTGGGCATTGATAAAGATATTCATCCAAGGGTAGAGTTCATCCGGATTCTGGTGGCCGAACTTAACCGAATTGCATCTCATTTCGTTGCGATAGGTACCTATGGACTTGACATCGGCGCATTTACTCCGTTTCTGTGGGTGATGCGTGACAGAGAGCACATTATGCGGATGTTAGAATGGGCTTCTGGTGCCAGAATGCTGTATAACTATATTTGGGTCGGAGGTTTATTTTATGATTTACCTATAGGTTTTGAAGAACGGGCTTTGGAGTTTGCCAAATACCTGAAGCCAAAACTGAAAGAGCTTGAAGACTTGTTGCTTTACAACACAATTTTTATTCAAAGAACCTCTGGAATCGGTGTTTTGCCCAGGGCTATGGCCATTAATTATGGAGTGACAGGACCCATGCTCCGTGCTTCCGGTCTGAAACAGGATTTGCGGAAATCGGAAGGCTACAGCAAATATGATGAGCTTGACTTTGACGTTCCGATTGGAAAATCAGAGCCAGGTAATTCCGGCGATTGCTGGGATAGAACCTATGTCAGGGTAATGGAATGCAAAGAATCTGTCTTTTTGATTGAGCAATGTGTAGAAAAGCTTTTAGGGCCCCATAAACGGACAAGGGAATTTAATCCCCAGGCCAATTGCCCCAATAAAATAAGGCCATCAGAAGGCAATTACTTTTTTCGGGGAGAAACTCCCAGAGGTGAACTTGCATTTTTTATGGCCGCAGATGGAAAATCGGATATACCATTAAGGCTGAAGGCCAGGGCTCCGTCTTTTAGTAATCTAACCGTTCTGCCGGAGTTGGCCAAGGGACACTT
Source organism: Cytophagaceae bacterium (assembly GCA_027485575.1). Classification (GTDB taxonomy): domain Bacteria; phylum Bacteroidota; class Bacteroidia; order Cytophagales; family Flexibacteraceae; genus CAMDMI01. The sequence continues at coordinate 34,668 of JAIXQU010000156.1, read as the reverse complement.
GCTGGCAGATCTTATTGCCATTGTGGGCTCGTTGGACCTTGTAATGGGCGAAGTGGATAGATAATTCCATTAGTTTTTTGAAGTTCATTCATTTCCATTGTAGCTCCTGAATCCATTATTGGAGTAAATGGAGACGTAACCTAAAAGTTTATTGAGTAACTTTAATTTTTTTAAACCTTAAACGTTATATGTTAAAATTTTTGAAAGCCTTTTTTGTATTAATTCTGATTGGTACAATCTCACAAGCACAGCCCTATAAACTTGCAGCGGGGTTGAGATTAGGAAGCCCGTTATCTGCCTCAGTTAAATATTTTGTAAAAGAAAAAAACTCCCTGGAGGCTTTTCTGGGACATCGAAGATACAGTTCAAGTGCATTTGCAAGCTGGACAATGATTGGTGCTGCTTACACATGGTATAATCCCTTAAAAGATATTTATGAAGGCCTTGGCTGGTATGCAGGTGGAGGTGCTTCTGCATTTTTCTGGTCATACGATTATTCAGGAAAATTTGCAGGAAACCCTTCGTATTCAAAGACTTCTGGTGGTTTACTTGGTCAGATTGGTGTTGACTATAAGTTTAAAGAATTGCCATTAAATCTTTCGGTTGACTGGATGCCCATAATTTTCATTTCTGGATATGGGTCTGGCTTTGGAGGAGGATATGGTGCTTTGAGTGTCAGATACGTTTTCAATTAGTTATATCTTAAAGAAACTCATTTCGAAGCCCTTCCAAATCAGGAGGGCTTTTTTATTGTCAGAATTTTTTTTCATTCCATTTGTCCTTACAGTTATTTATCCCGATTTTTGCAGCCTGAAAATAAAAAATAATTTCTTAACTTACTGACTTACAAATAAATGGCAACAAACAGGACCTTCACCATGGTAAAACCTGATGCATTTGCAGATGGAAATTCTGGTGCAATTCTTAGTATGATAGAAAAAGCGGGTTTTAAACTAATCGCTGTTAAATTAACCAAATTGACCGCTGAAACGGCTGGTAAATTTTATGCCGTTCACAGCGAAAGGCCTTTCTACAATGACCTTTGTGCTTATATGAGTTCCGGTCCAATCGTTGCTGTTATTCTTGAAAAAGAAAATGCAGTTGCCGATTTCAGGACTTTGATTGGCGCTACCAATCCGGCAAATGCTGCAGAAGGGACCATCAGAAAAATATTTGCAAAAAGCATTGAAGCAAATGCAGTTCACGGTTCAGATTCTGATGAAAATGCGGCCATAGAAGGTGCATTTTTCTTTTCTGAATTAGAGAGAATATAGGATTTTGTTCAGGAATATTGGGCCTTTCGGCTCACAAAAACATAAGAAAAGGTCTGTGTATATGCAGGCCTTTTCTAATTAAAAGGAAATATTTTTCAGTCTTTAATTTATGGCCCGCCGGATAGTTGAAACCATTTTGCCAGCTCCTTTGGATGAATTGAATCCAAAGCAATATATTATTATTAAAGGTGCAAGGGCTCATAATCTCAAAGGTTTATCGGTAGCTCTTCCAAGAAACAAGCTGATAGTAATTACTGGCCTTTCGGGTTCAGGAAAGTCTTCTCTTGCCTTTGATACCCTTTTTGCTGAGGGTCAAAGAATGTACGTCGAAACATTGAGCAGCTATGCCCGTCAGTTTGTTGGCCGGATGGAAAAGCCTGAAGTTGAGTATATCAGGGGAGTATCGCCAGCCATTGCCATTGAGCAAAAGGTAAGCAATAAAAATCCAAGGTCTACCGTAGGCACCAGCACAGAAATTTATGACTACTTAAAGTTATTTTTTGCCAGGATTGGAAAAACCATTTCCCCAATTACCGGCCAGGAAGTCAGGCGAGAAACTGTGACCGATGTTGTCAATTATCTCAATTCTCTTCCAGCCGGATCAAAGGCAATGATACTTTGCCCATTGAATATCAGGGCAGACAGAACATTAAAAATCGAGGTTCAGATTCTGCTTTCCAAGGGCTACCCGAGGTTGATAAAGGATGAAGCAGTTGTTTTTACTGAAGATTTTCTGGCTTCAATCCCTGAAGAAACAAAGGGCAAAAAGAAAGTTGAAAAGAAAAATGAAGAAATCTTCATTTTGATAGACAGGGCCGTCATTAATCATTCGGAAGAAGAAACCTTTCGATTGGCTGACTCTGTGCAAACCGCATTTTTTGAGGGAGAAGGTTATCTTCAGGTTTGGCACGATGGGGTTAAGCGGATATTTTCTGACAGATTTGAAGCCGATGGCGTTTCTTTTGAAGAACCTTCCGTCAATCTGTTTAGTTTTAATAACTCCTTTGGGGCCTGCAAAACCTGTGATGGTTTTGGCAATGTTCTTGGGCTGGATCCCAACCTGGTTTTCCCCGATCCCAATCTTTCCGTTTTTGAAGGAGCCATTTCTCCCTGGAATTCCGAGAACTTAAAAAAGGAATGGCTTCAACCCCTGCTTAGAAATGGGATCATGTTTGATTTCCCGATTCACAGACCCTATTTCCAACTTTCGGAGGAAGAGAAATCCTTGATCTGGACTGGAAATTCTCAGTTTTCCGGCCTGGATGCCTATTTTAAATATCTGGAAGCCAATGCGTATAAAATTCAATACCGGGTGCAGCTTAGCAGATACAGGGGCAAAACTACATGTCCGGATTGTAAAGGAAGCCGACTCAGAAAAGATGCTGGCTATGTGAAAATTGGTGGAAAATCTATTATTGACCTCGTCCTTTTGCCAATTCAGGATTTGCATTCATGGTTCAATCAATTAGACTTGAACGACTATGACAAGGACGTAACCCGCCAGATTCTCAAGGAAATTAAGAACCGATTACTTTACATGAAAGAGGTAGGTTTGGGATATTTGTCCTTAAACCGGCTAACATCTACACTATCGGGTGGCGAATACCAGCGAATAAAACTTGCAACCTCTTTGGGTTCAGCCCTTGTAGGTTCGATGTATATTCTCGATGAGCCAAGTATCGGACTGCATCCGCGTGATACAAAAAGACTGATCAATGTTTTGAAAACTTTGCGGAATCTTGGCAACACAGTTATTGTCGTAGAGCATGAAGAAGAGGTAATGCTCGCTGCGGATCAATTGATAGACATTGGGCCAGAAGCAGGAACACATGGTGGCGAGCTTGTATTTCAAGGAAAGGTTATGGAAGTGGCAGACACTGAAGATCTGAGCCTTAGTCCATTCGCCAGCCGATCCCACACTTTCAGATTTTTGAATGGACTTGAAGAAATTCCAGTTCCAGCCCTTAGAAGGCAATGGAGGGATTTTATAAAAGTTTTGGGTGCTTCAGAAAATAACCTTAAGAATCTGGAAGTTAAAATTCCCATGCACATACTCACTGTAGTTACGGGAGTGAGTGGTTCTGGAAAATCAACATTGATTAACAAGGTTTTGTATCCTGCCCTCGGAAAAATGCTGGGCATCAGTACAGATGAAAGCGGGAAATTTCTTCGTTTGGAAGGCAGCTATCAGAAGATTCAGCAAGTGGAATATGTGGATCAAAACCCAATTGGAAAGAGTTCCCGATCCAACCCGATTTCATATATCAAAGCGTATGATTTAATCCGAAACCTTTGGGCTGAACAGGCAATTTCGGTTCAAAGAGGATATAAGCCATCCCATTTCAGTTTCAATGTGGAAGGTGGAAGGTGTGAAATGTGTCAGGGTGAGGGCGTTATGCGAATAGAAATGCAGTTTATGGCCGACATCCACCTTACCTGTGAATCCTGTGGTGGAAAGCGGTTTATGCAGGAAATACTCGAAGTAGAGTATAAAGGAAAAACCATTTCCGACGTTCTTCAGATGACAGTAGCCGAGGCGGTTCCATTTTTTGAAGACAAACCTAAAATTGCAGAAAAAATCAGATTTCTGTTGGATGTAGGTTTGGGATATGTGCAATTGGGTCAAAGCAGCAATACTTTGTCAGGAGGGGAGGCGCAAAGGGTAAAACTGGCATATTACCTGAGTTTAGGAAAAAATGAAACGCAGAATATGTTTTTCATTTTTGATGAGCCCACAACGGGTTTGCATTTTCATGACATTGGCCAACTGCTTTTGGCAATCAACAGATTGGTTGATAGAGGCAACTCAGTGGTTTTGATTGAGCACAACCTGGAGGTAGTAAAATGCGCGGATTGGATCATTGATCTTGGGCCGGAAGGTGGACAAGATGGCGGTTACCTTGTTTTTGAAGGAACCCCGGAAGAAATGATCGCTTCAGGAAGTGGATATACTGCGGAAGCTTTAAGAGAAAAAATGAGCAGATAAAAAGGGGTTGGTGTCACGGGTACCCGAATTTTCCGGATTTATAAGCAGAGACTTCAAAACCAATTCATTACACGGTATTAAAACGAAAAAAGCTCAGAAATTTCTGAGCTTTTTTCGTTTAGAGCCTCCTGTCGGGATCGAACCAACGACCTACTGATTACAAGTCAGTTGCTCTACCAGCTGAGCTAAGGAGGCGTTTTGGGACCGCAAATATAGAGGTCTTCTTTTTTGTTCCAAAAGTTTTTGCCTTTGTTTTTGGTTTTTTTTTCTTAGGCCAGTGCCAAAACGAAATTGGGTAACATTCTCTTAACATTGAGGCCAAAAATATAATACTCCCATAACATCCAGGGAAACTTTGGGTAATGGCAAAAATCCTACTTTAAGCTTCAAATTTTTATGAAGCAAGTATATTTTAGAATTGGTCTTTTCGTGTTCTTAATCAGTGGATTACAGCTGAAATCCTTTGCACAGAAAGTAACCATAAAGGGCCAGATTAAAGAAGCTGGAAAAAGTGAAGGGATGTTTGGGGTCACCATTCTTATTGAGGGAACCACCACCGGAACCCAGACTGATTTTGACGGTAAATACAAATTGGATATTCCTGCGGAAAAGGAACAAACCTTGATTTTCAGGTATGTTGGATTCAAAACAAGGCGATTGCCTCTTCAACCTATTCCTTCGGGAGAAGTAAGAGCACTGGACATTACCCTGGAAGAAGATATCAAAGAAAATAAGGAAGTAACTGTTTCCGTGGTTCGAAGAAAGGACACAGACATCAGTTTGATTTCTGATATGAAAAAAGCTGAAATGGTTGTAAATGGGGTTTCATCAGAACAAATTGCAAAAACCCAGGATAGGGATGCAGCACAGGTAATGGCCAGGGTGCCAGGAGTTACCGTGGTCGACAATCGGTTTGTGATGATCAGAGGTGTAAATGAGCGTTATAATTCTGTGATGATCAATGATGCCATCTCTCCGGGGACAGAGGTAGATACAAGGGCATTTTCATTTGATTTGATTTCTTCCAATATGATTGAAAGAATGATGATCTATAAGTCTGGCTCAGCTTCTCTACCGGGTGAATTTGCCGGGGGTGTAGTAAAAATATTTACCAAAAACACCTTTGGAGAAGATTTTTTCAATCTAAGTTTTGGTTCTGCCCTCAGGCCCTTGACCACTCTTCAAAACAATCTGTCCTCAGAAGGATCTTCATCAGATTTTTTAGGGTACGACAATGGAAAACGAGAACTACCATCCTATTTCCCCAAAACAGATATTTATCAGAATCTCCCAGTGAGTCAGCAAGTTGAATATGCACGCCAATTGAATGGAAACTTTGCCAACAAACAATCTTCGAATCTTCCTGACATGCGGTTCGGACTTAACTTCGGAAAAAGATGGAAGCTAAATGAAAATGTATTGAGTACAGTTTCTTCACTGAACTACACTTCTACCTCTCAGAATACAAAGATTTCCAGATTCAGATATGCCTCATGGAACGAAGAGTTACAAAAAAGTCAGGACACACTTTTTCAATACTCTGACCAGTCTTATGCCCGGAATATCAGGATTTCAGCCATTTCAAATTGGATGTATAAAACTTCAAAATCCAGGTTTGAATTCAAAAATCTATTCAACCAAATCGGCGATAATGAAACTGTAATCCGAACCGGAAAAATATCAGATAGAAGCAGCGATGAATTTAAAAATTACAGCTATAACTACTTAAGCAGAAGTTTATTAAGTTCTCAATTGGTTGGAAATCATATGCTTAATGAAAATAACCAGATTGATTGGGTGGCCGGTTACAGCTATACACACCGAAGTCAGCCGGATTATAGAAGAATTAAAACTGTTCGCCAGGCCCAAACAGAAGAGCCTTTTCAATTGGTGCCTGCTGCTGGTTCTGGTGGTTTGGATGAAACAGGACGTTTTTATTCAAAACTTAATGAACATGTAGGAACCATTTCTACCACTTTAACACGGCAGTTTTCTGTTTCCTGGGATTCTGCAAAAGCTACATTGAGAACCGGAGCATATGTAGAAACCAAATCAAGGGTGTTTGACGCTAGATTTTTTGCTTATCTGCTAAAAAATCCCGGACAAAATCAAGATCTGATTTATCAGCCCCTCAACCAGATTTTCAGTACAGACAACCTTAGCACCCAAAAGTTTGTGCTGGAAGAAGGAACCCGCCCACAAGATGCTTACCAGGCCCAGAATTTTCTGGCAGCTGGATTTATAGAGACAATGATCCCAATTGGGAGATTTAAACTTATTGGTGGAATCAGACCAGAGTTTAACCGCCAGGCTTTACAATCGGCTACATCTTCTGAAAGGGTAAATGTTAATAACCCAATTTTGAGCCCTTTGGGATTTTTTAATACTTCTTATGAGGTCAATAAAAGCTGGACGATGCGTGCGGCTTACAGTAAAACCATCAACCGGGCAGAATTTCGGGAGTTGGCCCCATTTGTGTACTATGACTTCAATCTGGATGCCAATTTCGTTGGAAATAAAGACCTGAAAGTAGCTGATATTCATAATCTTGACTATAGGCTTGAGTTTTATCCCTCCAAAGGAGAAATGGTCACTTTTGGTGCGTTTTACAAATACTTTATCAATCCTATTGAAACAAAAATTTCTCCAATAGGCCTTTCTCCTCAGTTTACCTACTCCAATGCTACCACCGCCAATAACTATGGCGTAGAATTGGAAATCAGAAAATCATTGGGTCTTCCCGGAGGTGACCGTTTTATTGACCGGTTGGTTTTTGTGAGCAATGCCAGTTTGATCAATAGCCGTGTAGATTTGGGTGTGGTAGGTTCTCAGGAAAGAATCAGGGCCCTTCAAGGCCAGTCGCCTTATGTTGTCAACGGAGGATTTTTCTACACAAGTGAAAAAGGAACCACCAGTTTTTCAGCTTTATATAATGTCTATGGCAAAAGAATTTTCATGGTTGGTGATGCCACATTTCCTTCTATTTATGAGATGCCAAGACACATTATCGATCTATCAGTCAGTCATCAGGTGGCAAAAAGAGTTAATCTAAAATTGGGTGTGAACGATTTGTTAAACTTTCAAACCCGGTTTGTTCAGGACTCTAACCGTGATTCAAAAATTACCTCAGGAGACGAGTTGATTTCCCGGTTCAGAAGAGGTTCGTATTTTAGTTTTTTGGTTTCTTATACCTTGTAAATCAAATCGTTTCAAGTTCTATGGCCCGGAAGGAATATTTCTATCCGGGCTTTTTTGTGTTTTATCAAATAGAATGGAGCCAACAATTTGATAACATTAAAAATCAATTTTTTCTATAAAGCTAAACTTCCCTTAACACTGGCTTAACATAGCTGGTGCTTGTTTGCACAAAATTAAAACACTGTTATTATGTTATTCAATCGTTTCATTTGTAAATACTTAATCTTAGTTTCGGCAATCGCCTTAGTCTTTTCATGTAAAAAAGATGAGAAGGATCCTGTTTCTCCAATTACTGTTGTGGTCACAGATACCATCGTTGTTAAAGACACAATCAATAATACGGATACCGTAAATACAATTTCTGAAATCATTACACTTCAGGGTACAATAACCACTCAAACCCTAAATGCTACTAAAAAATACCTATTGAAAGGGTTTGTTTTTGTCCAATCCGGTCAGGTTTTAACAATACCTCCTGGAACAATAATCATGGGTGATAAATCAACAAAAGGAACTTTAATTATTAACAAAGGTGGAAAACTTATCGCAGAAGGAACCGCTGAAAAGCCTATCATATTCACATCCAAACTAGGGCCAGGCGAAAGAGACAAAGGCGACTGGGGCGGGATTATTCTTCTTGGAAATGCCAATGTAAATCAGAACAACCCTGCAATAGAAGGAGTTACGCCAGCAGTAAATTTCGGAACGCAAAACAGCACTGCCAATGATGGTGAAAATTCCGGTGTATTAAAATTCGTTCGGATTGAATATGCGGGCATTGCCCTTTCTCCAAACAACGAAACAAATAGTTTAACTATGGGCGGAGTTGGCAATGGAACCATCATTGAAAATGTACAGGTTTCATATGGCGGGGATGATGGATTTGAGTGGTTTGGGGGTACTGTTAATGCCAAAAACCTGATTTCATATGGAACATGGGATGATGATTTTGATACTGATTTTGGTTACACTGGAAAAGTTCAGTTTGCTGTGGCAGTTCGCGACCCATTTTCAGCCGATCAATCTGGTTCTAATGCTTTTGAATCTGACAATGATGCGGGTGGTTCTACACTTACTCCATTGACAGCCCCTGTTTTTTCCAATGTTACAGTTTTTGGTCCAAGGTTTGATTCAACTACTTCCATTTCTGCCAATTACCAACATGCAGTTCATTTCCGAAGAAGAACTGCTTCTTCAATTTTTAACTCTGTATTAACAGGATATCCGGTTGGAATCCGATTGGATGGCAAATCAACCCAGGACAATTACAATTTGGCATCATCTACAGGTGAAATCAAAAACAACTTATTGATTTCTTTGGGCAACAGAACTGCTCCAAAACCTTTTCAGGGAGGAACAGGCAATACCGATGATGAGGTGAAAACATATTACAACGAGAACAATCCTGCTGGATATGTGAGCCTTACAAAGAATCTGGACTACAATGCCCTTGGAATTAATGTTAACTTATACATGGGAAAAACTCCGGTTTATCCTGCAAATCCTTCTTTTGCTGTGCCTACAGGGGTTATTACAAACGGAGCCAACAAAACTGCAGCTAAGTTAACCAATGGTTTTTTCCAACTGGTTGAGTTTCACGGTGCATTTGGAGCCACTGACTGGACAGATGGCTGGTCAAACTTCGACCCTAAAAATACGGCTTACTAATTTTTACTAGCTTTATTGACTACTAAAATGCTCCTGTCTTGCAGGGGCATTTTTTTATCCCGGATATTGAATTAAAATTTCTTATTGAGAGTTAGTGTTCAAAAAAATGTGAAAACTGAGGTAATTTACTCCCATCCGTTTCGAAGTTCATTTAACTGGCTATCAATTTCTGTATGGCTTTGTTTGCTCATTCGGCCTTTCAGGCTTGGCTTGGTTTCTATTTCTTGATTTTACTTTTTATGAATTCTAATCAAATGTAGCAATTCCAAATCACGTAAAAGCCTGAGTGCATTTTCATTGACCACATCTAAGACTGTGGTTTGTATCATTTTCTGAATTATTAAAATTTATGATAATAGGAAGCTTAAATTAATGAAACCAATCAAATTCAAAGCATTTTCAGATACTGTCTTTTTAATGGTATCTGACCAATCGTTTGCTATCGCTTTCATTCATCTAATGTCTTTATAACTGCTTCAAAATAGGTGAAATTTCCTCCTTTAGCATTGGAATATGCCGCTTTATGATGGCCCAGACTATGGCATCGTCTATGCTGTCATAGGGCATGTATAAGTCTGTTCCTTAGGCTTATCATTTGGCTGCTATGCACCAATTTGACATTTGATTCCAATTTATCCAGTTTGTTGGCTGCTTCACCAATGATTTCCAATTGCCTTTCTACGGCACTTCTGGTCTTTGGGTCAGATCTATAGACTTCAAAATCTGAAACATCCGCAGTAAAGGATTCGATCAAGGTTATGGCTTGACTAATGTCTGTGAGATGTTTAATCGTTTGCTCGGTCATAAATTTTCACTTTGTCGCGGTCAACGGCCTTTCTCAAAATGGGATTGCGCATGGAATCGAAAGTAAGTAAATCGACTTTGCGATTAAAGAAGGTTTCCATTTTGGCCCAAATGCCCAACAAAAGATTGCCCCGCTCTATCGGATCTTCTTCGTCTATGATTACCAAAAGGTCTATATCACTGGCCAAAGGATTAAAATCCAGCCTGGTAGAGGAGCCCAATGCATACAAAGTATTTACCTTATAGGTCTGGCATAAAAATCGAAATTCATCTTTGTGATTGGCTATGTATTGGTCTATGTACATGGCTTTGGGGGTTTAGAGTTTACAGTTTAGAGTTTACAGTTCTGAATTTAGAGTTTTAAGGCTCGATGCTCTTATTTAGTTGATGTTTGTTTATCTATTTGAAAATCAAAATTATGGCAGGAAGGCGCCAATGGCAAATTATATTTTGAACATCAACTGCAGCTTGTGAGCCAGAGTTGCTGTTATTTTACCATACTTTACTGAACCGGGTGATTTTTTTCGATACTAAAAATCCATCAAATCTCCTCAATAACGATTCAAATCCATAGTAGGCTGTAACGCTTTTGGAAAAGGGTTATCCGAAAGGTTCATTTCAAACCAAGTCCAATTTTTACAAGCCCATAATTCAGGCAAAAATCTGATTTTGTATTTTTTGAATATTGCTTGCCTTTTTAAGACTGGCAAATCTTAGGATGAATTTATGTCTGCTGTTTGCCCAAATTAGTTTTTGCCCAATTGCATTATTTCAAGGCTGCTTTCCTTCACTTCAGGAAAAATATTTAGGAAAACTTCTGTTCCACTTCATTCAAATCCGGCAAACCTAAAATAGGTCTGTGATAAGTGTTTTTCGATTCAATTGCCATTCAGATTCATCAATCCATTGGGTAACCTGTAAAACTTATTCCATCAGATTTAAAAATAAACAAAACCCCGTTTTTCATTTCCTATTTTTGCCTCTGGATTATGTTCGATAGCAGGCAAAGGGTCATCATTTTTATTTTCATACTGGTCGCATTCACTTTTATAGTGAGGCTGTTTTATATGCAGGTAATCGATGACAGCTACAAAGAAGCAGCAGCCAACATCTCCTTGCAGCGGATAGTAGAATATCCATACCGGGGAATAATCTATGACAGAAAGGGGAAAATATGTGTCTACAACATTCCCGTTTACGATGTCATGGTGCTGCCCAAAGAGGTGAAGAAAAACATGGATACCCTCCGGTTTTGCCAACTGTTCAGCATTCCAAAAGAAGAGTTCATCCTCACCATGACGGCAGCCAGGAAGTACTCCAAGGTTAAGCCTTCCCCGTTTATCAAACAACTAAGTCATACCGAGTTTGCTAAAATCCAGGATCAGCTCATCGATTTCCCGGGATTCTTCATTTCTCCCCGGACTGTGAGAGGATACGACCACAAAAGCATGGGTGTTGCCCTTGGGTATATTGGAGAAATCTCTGCCGGAAGGTTAGACAAATACAAAGCAGAAGGAAATAACTATTACAAATCAGGCGATTATATCGGAATTGCCGGACTGGAAAACTTCTATGAAGAAAATCTCCGGGGGCGCAGAGGAGTGAAATTTATGATGGTGGATGTCAATGGCATCCAGAAAGGGCAATACAAAGGTGGAATATACGATACCTCAGCCATCCGTGGTGAAAATCTCCATTCTTCTCTGGATTTGGAATTGCAGAAGTTTGGCGAAGAATTGATGGTCAATAAAAAAGGTTCTATCATTTGTATCGAGCCCAAAACAGGAGAAATTCTGGCCATGGTTTCATCACCCACTTATGACCCGAATTTGCTCAGAGGCAGGGAGTTTTCAAAAAATTACATGGCCTTGCAGCAGGACCCTTTAAAGCCACTTTTTAATCGGGCTATGATGGCGCCTTATCCTCCCGGCTCTATCTTTAAAACATTGCAAGCCCTTACTGCATTGCAGGAAGGCGTTATAGATTCTAACACCACCTGGAGTTGCATTCAGGATGTTGTGCACTGCCACCCACATCCGCAACCCTGCAATCTCCGGCAATCCATTCAGTGGAGTTGCAATCCCTATTACCTGCAGGTTTACCGGAAGATTCTCAATCAAAACAAGAGTGGCAATACCTTCCTCGATACCCGGATTGGTTTCGAGAAATGGCGTGATTACATGACCAGTTTTGGAATAGGTCAGAAATTAGGCATAGACATGCCAAGCGAAAAGAAAGGCATCCTCAGAACGGTTGCCTATTATGACAGAATCTATGGAGAAAAACACTGGAAGTATTCCAATGTTTACTCCTTGTCCATCGGTCAGGGGGAGCTGGGCTTAAGTCCGTTGCACATGGCAAACATGGCTTGCATACTGGCAAACAGGGGTTACTATTACACGCCTCATTTTGTAAGAAAGATTGGGGATAAAGGAGAACCCTTGCCGCAGTACAAAGAAAAGCATGTCACCAAAATAAAGCCTGAACATTTTGAAGCCGTCATTACCGGCATGCGATGGGCCGTTCAGCAAGGAACAGTCTGGAGCCAGGCAAGGATGAAATCTTTGACCATTTGCGGCAAAACCGGTACCGCTCAAAATCCGCATGGAAAAGACCATTCCATTTTTATTTGCTTTGCCCCAATGGATAATCCACAGATTGCAGTTGCCACCGTGGTAGAGAACTCAGGCTTTGGTGGCTTTGTGGCTGCTCCCATTGCTACATTGATGGTCGAAAAATACCTGAATGATACCATAAACCGGAAAAACCTCTACGACCATATGTTGACCAGAGACTTTATCCACAAAGACACAACAGAAAAAGAAGACAATGGCAAGGGACGAAAAGCTGGTAAGAACCATTGACTTACCCTTACTTTTTATGTACATGGCCCTGCTTTTCCTGGGCTGGCTGACCATCTATGCATCTGAATTGGATGTCAATGCCAATCTTCCTCCCTGGGATTTATCCATCAGTTCTGGAAGGCAACTTCTTTTTATCGGAACCTCTTCTGTGCTTATAATCCTCATTATGGCAACAGATTATAAGTTTTACGACATCTTTAGCTATTTTATATATGGGGCTGTATTGCTGGTTTTGGTGGCCGTACTGGGTATCGGAAAAACTGTGGCAGGTTCCAAGTCCTGGCTGGGCGTAGGTAGCTTTGGGGTTCAGCCTTCTGAGTTTGCAAAATTTGCGGCGGCCCTGGCCTTGTCAAAATACCTGAGCAATCCGCTGATAAGATTGGACCGCTGGCCAGATTTATACCGTGCTGCTGCCATCATCGGCGTACCTGCTATCCTCATTCTGCTTCAGAATGATACAGGTAGCACCTTGGTTTTCAGTGCATTTATTATTCCTCTTTTCAGGGAAGGTTTGCCTCCCTGGATTCCAAATCTGGGTGTAGGCGTTGTTTTCCTTTTTGTTCTCACTTTGATTATACCCCAAACCTGGCTGCTGGTCATCATTGGCATCCTTGCGGTGGTTTTCTTCTTTCTGATTGATAAGACGTTGAACAACATCATCGCTCTTGTCGTCATCGCTTTGGTGGTTTGTGGGGTTGTTATTGGTGCCAACTATTTCATCAACGATGTCCTTCAACCCCACCAGCAAAACCGGATCAAGGTTCTTGTCAATCCCAACATCGACCCACTTGGAGTGGGTTGGAATGTTACGCAATCTAAAAATGCCATTGGTTCCGGTGGTTTTTTTGGTAAAGGATATCTGGAAGGAACCCAAACCAAATTCAACTTCGTTCCCGAGCAAAGCACGGATTTTATCTTCTGCACCATAGGAGAGGAATTTGGTTGGATAGGCTCTCTTGTGGTTTGCGGTTTGTTTTTGGGAATGTTGTGGCGGTTGGTTTTTCTGGCGGATAGACAAAAGCTGAAATTCAGCCGGGTATATGGCTATTCAGTTGCCGCCATTCTCTTTTTTCATTTTACCATCAACATTGGAATGACGGTTGGTTTGATGCCCGTAATTGGAATTCCACTTCCATTCATCAGCTATGGAGGTTCATCGCTTTGGTCATTTACAATCCTGTTGTTTATCTTTTTGAAGTTGGATGCCCATCGGGGCCACATGCTTGCCAGAGACGCCGGTTAAAATGGATAAATTGAGATACAACAATTTAATAATTTCGGCACTGAACCATTTCAATTCTATTGAACTGGCTGAATTTCGGACTCTTTTATCCTTCAAAAATTTCGTCCGTTTCAATTCCATGTTCAATAAAAATATAGTTCCTTCCATCCAAAATCCTTCATTTTTGGCAATTCTCAGCCATATTTGCCCCGCATGAGCAATAATCTACTTAGCTACATATTGTTATGGCCATTCCTAATGGCATTTTTTGTCATGCTTGTACCTTCAGGAATGACCAAATTGCTCAAGTCTATTTTGGTTTTCAGCATGTCTGTTCTGGCGATTTTCTGCGGATATGCTTTTCTTAGATACGACCCCGGCCTCACTTTCAAACAAACCTGGATGGGTTATCAATTGGTTGAAAAAGTGGATTGGATTACCCTTAATCTTCAGGCTTATGGCACCCTTTCTATTGACTATCTGGTCGGTGTTGACGGGATGAATCTGTGCCTCCTTGGACTTACCGCGATGGTTTTATGGGTCGCGTCTATTAGTTCATGGACCATCGAATCCCGTGTCAAAGGCTATGTTTTGAGTTTTCTTTTAATGGCAGGAAGTATTGTCGGGTGTTTTCTGGCCCTCGATTTCTTTTTGTTCTTCATCTTTTTTGAGTTCATGCTTTTGCCCATGTTTTTTCTCATCGGGCTTTGGGGTGGACCAAGAAAAGAATACGCTGCTGTAAAATTCTTTTTATACACCCTTGCAGGTTCCGTGTTCATTCTCATGACCATGATTGCACTTTACATGTCCATGATCGATCCGGTTGAAACGGCTGTCAACTTTGGATTGATGAAAACAGGTGATGTTTTAACCAGTGAGATAGTATTTGAAATTCAACAATTGCTTGCAACAGGAAGTATCCCTGTAGAACAAATTGTTCATACTTTTTCTATTCCCTATCTTTCAGATGAAAGCAATCTTATTCCATATTCCATCCTTTCCTTCGAATCTGAATCTTTGCTTTGGGGAATTCCAGTGAGGAATTGGGGATTTTTCATGATTACCCTTGGTTTTTTAATCAAATTGCCTGCTATTCCTTTTCACACCTGGTTGCCCGATGCGCACGTGGAAGCCCCAACGGCAGTTTCTGTTGTTTTGGCTGGGTTATTATTAAAAGTGGGGGCTTATGGCTTGCTTAGAATTGTCCTTCCGGTTTTTCCTGATTTGGTGGTTCAATACGCCTTTCCCCTTTCAGTAATTGGTCTTATCTCTTTGATTTACGGTGCCCTCAACGCCCTGGGGTCGAGTGATTTGAAAAGGCTTGTCGCCTATTCTTCCGTGTCCCACATGGGGTATGTAGTTTTGGGTTTTGCAGCACTTACCGCTGAAGGACTTAGCGGTTCTTTGTTCCAAACATTATCTCATGGCATCATTTCTCCACTTTTGTTTCTATTGGTAGGTGTAATTTACGATAGAGCACATGACCGGCATAGAGATAACTTTACAGGTTTGGTCCAACCCATGCCTGTTTTTGTGGTTTTTGCCATGCTTGCTTTTTTTGCCAGTATGGGAATTCCGGGGTTTTCAGGATTTATTGCAGAAATACTCGTTATTTTAGGTGCCTTTAAATCAGCCGGTTTTAACCAGAATATTCCCAGGGTAGTAGCCATTCTTTCCACTTCAGGCTTGTTTCTTTCGGCTGCCTATTATTTGTATACCGCCAGAAAGATGTTTTTCGGTGTTTTTTGGGTGAAGGATAAATCCATTCAGGATTTGATGAAAGATCTGACCATCAGGGAATATGTCATGCTCACTCCATTACTGGCTTTAGCCGTCATATTCGGAGTTTATCCCCAGCTTCTTTTGGAATATATCAATCCAGCCATTGAGAGATTAACCCTTATTGTGGAAGGCAAATGAGTTGATGGCAGTAATCGTCTTCCCATGTGGCCAGTTTTATCCTTCATTATTTTGGTTTTAACACTTTGAACAGAATGCAAATACCAATTCAAATACAAAATCAACTGCCTGAAATTTGCAGAATGGTTTGTGAAGCTGCTGAGAAAGTTTCAATTTTTCTACGTACCGAAAACCAAAAGTTCACCAACTCTTCCGTGGTTTACAAGGGTTTTAATGACCTTGTTTCCTATGTTGATAGGGAAGCCGAAATGCAGATTGTGGCCGCTTGCAAGTCCATTTTACCCCAAGCCGGATTTCAAACAGAAGAAGGAACGGTAGAAAGCGGAGCCAAAGATTCGGCAGATTTGGTTTGGATTATTGACCCTTTGGACGGTACCACCAATTTTGTGCACAAAGTTCCTGTTTATTCCATTTCTATTGGATTGGTTTACAAGGGTTCACCAATTCTTGGTGTAGTGGTCCATGTTCCCAACCAACAGACTTTTTATGCATGGCAGGGTGGGGGCGCCTGGTGTAATGGTGAAAAAATAGCAGTCAGTCCGGTTTCGAAACTAGGTGAAAGTCTTTTGGCCACCGGATTTCCATACTTTGAATTTGATAAAATTCACGCCTATCTGAATGTAATTCACAATCTGATGCGAAAGTCTCATGGATTGCGAAGATTGGGTTCTGCAGCAATAGATTTGGTGTATGTGGCTTGCGGCATCTTTGAAGGATTTTTTGAATATAATTTAAGTCCCTGGGATGTAGCTGCGGGGATTTGTATCGTCCAGGAAGCGGGAGGAAAAGTAACCGATTTCAATGGCGGGACAAATGCAGTTTATGGCCGGCAAATTGTCGCAGCCGGACCGGTTCATGGTGAATTACTTCCTGAAATTCAAAAGGAATGGTTTAAAGAAATCTGATTATTATAAATATTTATCCAATGTCAGAATCAGAACAGGCACATTTGGTTGTTTCAAAAATGATGGAAACAGATTTCTTTAGCCAATGGCTCGGCATTGAAATCATGGAAGTTAGCCCGGGCTTTTGCAGATTGAGAATGGTTGTAAGAAAAGAAATGCTCAATGGATTTGGCATCCTTCATGGTGGAATATCGTTTTCTCTGGCAGACAGCTGTTTCGCCTTTGCTATCAATTCAAAAGGAATGTTAAGTGTTTCTCTTCAGGCCTCTATTAGTTTTCCTGCAACAGCAGTTTTAGGTGAGGTTCTGGTTGCCGAAAGCAAAGAATTGAATTTGACCAAATCATCCGGGCTCTATGACATTGAAATCAAAAAGGAAGGGAAGGCTGAAATAGTTGGTCTTTTCAGAGGGGTAGCCCACCGGACTTCAAGGCCTGCCATAGGTCTTTAAAAATGAAGAGATTGTTCAATTTATCCTGAGAAAAATAACCATAATCTATTTAAAAAGTAGGGTTATTTATTTGGCTTTTACTCATTTTTTAATTTGCCGAATCAAGTCAAAAACTTAGTATTGCCCTTGAAATAAGAGTTGGGATAGATTTCCCTGCTTTTATTCTTTACACACCAAATTGATAACAAATAACAAAAAATGCCCCATACTTATAGTTTTTTTCAAAGCGTCGAAAGAAGCTTTGACAAGGCCGCCCAATTTACCAAATGGGAGAAAGGACTTTTAGAACAGATTAAAGCTTGTAACAGCATATATGCCATGCGATTTCCTGTAAAAATGGACGATGGCAGAATTGAAGTGATAGAAGCCTACAGGGTTCAGCACAGCCAGCACAAAGCACCATGCAAAGGAGGTATCCGGTTTAGCGATGAAGTAAATCAGGATGAAGTGATGGCTCTTGCCTCTTTGATGACCTATAAATGTGCCATTGTTAATGTTCCTTTTGGCGGAGGAAAAGGAGGGATAAAAATTGACCCCAAAAAGTACTCAACCTACGAATTGGAAAAGATCACCAGGAGATATACCTCTGAATTGGTGAAGAAAAACTTTATCGGACCTGGAATTGATGTTCCTGCCCCTGACTATGGAACCGGAGAAAGAGAAATGGCTTGGATAGTAGATACTTATGCGTCTTTAAAGCCAGGTGAAATTGATGCTGCAGGTTGCGTAACCGGTAAGCCAATTTCTCAGGGTGGAGTTCATGGAAGAAAGGAAGCGACTGGTCTTGGTGTGTTTTATGGCATCAGGGAAATTTGTAGCATGCCTGAAATTATGGAAAAACTAGGGCTTTCTACCGGTCTTGTTGGTAAAACTGTTGTCGTTCAGGGTCTTGGTAATGTTGGCTACCATAGTGCCAGGTTTTTCAGACAAGGGGGTGCAAAGGTTGTTTGCATCGCCGAGTTCGAAGGAGCCATTTATAATTCAGAAGGAATAAATGAAGAGGCGCTTTTTCAACATAGAAAGGCTACAGGTTCAATTCTTAATTTTCCAGGTGCGACCCATCTTGCCAAAAATTCAGATGCACTTGAGCTTGAATGTGACATCCTGGTTCCTGCAGCTTTAGAGAATGTAATTAATAAGGACAATGCCCCAAAGGTTAAGGCAAAAATAATTGCAGAAGCTGCAAATGGTCCCCTGACTCCGGATGCTGATGAGATTTTGACATCAAAAGGGGCTTTGATTGTTCCGGATATGTATCTCAATGCAGGTGGCGTTACAGTTAGCTATTTTGAATGGTTAAAGAATTTAAGCCACGTGAGGTATGGTCGAATGGAAAAAAGATTCAGAGAAAATAAAAATATGCACATCCTTGCCCAAATTGAAGAGCTCACCGGAAAAACGGTTTCTGCTGAAGAGAGATTGGCCATAATGCGGGGTGCTGATGAAATAGATCTGGTGCACAGTGGTTTGGAAGAAACTATGATTTCAGCAACCAGAGAAATAATGGAAATTTGGAAAAAAAATCCAACCATTCCTGACATGAGAACGGCAGCATATGTGAATGCCATTAACAAAGTAGCCATTAGCTATATGGAATTAGGTATTTTTCCTTAATAGGGGGAACTCAATACTTAGTTTTAATTTTTTGATTTTCAATTCCAGCGGTCCATTACTTTTCAAAGTTCTGGACCGTTGGTTTTTTTTTGATTTGTTCCTCTTTATTCCTCTCAATTTAACCCAAATCCCGAAATACAAAGATGTGAGTCCTCTACATTGGAGCGGATTTAGATGAGGTTGTAAAGCACATAAAATCGATCATTTAAATCTTATTGCTTAATCTGAGTTTGATTTCGGTCTATCATAAAATGAAACAAAGGGCGCTTTGATTTATGTAAAAGCATTTGTGAACAAAGCGGATTTTAAAAAAGATGTTTTTAAAATTTCACAATTCCATAATCTGAAGTTGATCCATAGATAATATGGTGGTTTTTGTTTTGGCAATGTTTGTTTTGGTCTCAGATTGTTTTGGTAAAATAAAATTTGGCAGCTAACTTCGGGGCAAAATTATGGCCAGAAAAGTTTTAGTGCTTAATCAGGATTACACTGCATTTACAATATGCAGTGCTACTAAAGCATTTCTTCTGGTTTATATGAACAAGGCCGAATTGGTTGCCGAAGACGGTCGGGTAAAGCTTCGGTCTATAACACGTTCATTTCCAATGCCATCTATTATCAGGCTTAATAGATATGTTAATAAGCCTTTTCGGCAGGGTGGGGTAGTGCTTAACCGGCAAAATGTTTTTAAAAGAGATAGCAACAGATGTCAGTATTGTACATCAGTCAAAGACCTCACCTTAGATCATGTTCAACCCAAGAGCCGGGGTGGAAAAACTTCATGGGACAACCTAGTGACCGCATGCAAATCCTGTAATGGAAAAAAAGGAGATTTTACTCCGGATGAGGCTGGAATGATCCTCATCTCAAAACCTTATAAACCCTCTTTCGTGATGTTTCTTCGTGATTTTAGCGAAAGAATCAGCGAAGATTGGTTGTTATACCTCGGGCAAAAGCAAGCCTGATTTTTGTATCGTTTACCGATATAGATTGTATCCAATTCGACCAATAGATTATCCCCATTTATTCATGTATTGTTAAAAACCAATTCCCAAAAAAGGTTATTACATCAATTCAACCAAATAATGCCAATGAGAGCTGTTCTATGCCTCACATAAGGCAATTTCAGTGGATTTACCATCGTTGGTTAATTGACAAAGAATTCATTTTCATACTCTACTTTTTCATAATATTTCCTGAAAAGCAAAACGGCAATTGACAACATAGTTATGCTCAAAATCCAGACTGGAATTTTGAACATGATCAAAACAAGATTGAAGAAAAAAGTAGCGAATAAGACTTTTCCAGATTTCTCCGGATTGGAGGGATTGAAATACAGATACATGTGGAACAGCACGACGAATGAGACCAGATAAATAGCACCCTGGAAAGCGATTTCATAGCCCAGTTCTTTAGGGAGATACCGAACTAAAAATAGGTATTCCGGTATCAGCAGCAAACCATAAGCCAAGGCATATAAACCAAACCTTTTTGTGCTTGAAAATGGTAGATTTCTGATTAGCAACAACTTGCTTTGTTCAAAACTATGATATTGGTTGGTCATGAAGTTTAAACTGATGCCAGCAAGCAACAAACCTATGGAAATCAATCTTTCGTCATATTGGTCAGTTTTGTATAAAAGACAAACTCCGGTTATTAAAAAACACGTCAGGATTTTTGTTAGAAATAAAAGTGTTTTCTGATGTTGAAGGAGTTGGAAACTAAAGAATAATGGATAAGTAATTCTGAGTTTAATTGGCAAAAGAGTGATTAAGCCAGGTAAATTCTGTCCGGAATTTGGGGATTTCAGTAGTCTCAAATACAATAAAACAGGTGCACAGATGAGAAAGGCGAAAATGAAAAAAATCCCCAACACAGACATCCATGCCAACTCTTCTATGCCAAGATAAACCAAAAACACACCATAAGCGATTATGGGTTGAAGCAAAGAAAACTGAACCAAAGCCAGACTTTTAACCTGGTCCCAAATGCTGTAGAGCCGAATTAAATACAGAAATTCATTTTTAGAATTGGCAAAGGATTTGAAAATAAATATCCATACTTTTAAAGTATAAAGGACCCAAAGTGTCCCATAAATCATAGCCAGATACGGAAAAAAATGCACCGCATATCTGCCCAGCTGAACGTGCTGAGTACCAGTAAACAATCCAAAGGCGACAATAAAAAGGAAAAGGAAAAAGCCAGCGTTTTGCCTGTAATAAGCGCTTACCAAAACCTTGAACAGAATTGAAGTCATTTTAAGATTAATTTTTTAGGACAACCGTTCTGTTTTCAATCCAATAAGTATTTGAAATCGTAAATTCATCCACCTTGAATTCCTGATGGGAGGACAGCAGGAATGAAACTCCTTGTTTTTGATAAGTTTGGACCAGCCTGAACATGTTTTCTATGGCTTTTTGGTCAATCGTTATTAATGGTTCATCCAGAAGGATTAACGAAGGATTTCCTAAAAAGGAAAGAACCAGGGAGGTTTTTTTCAACATTCCGCTGGAAAAGGTGCCCAACTGATTGTTTACATAAGACCCGATTTCCAGCTGTTCAATAAGGTCAAACATCTGTTTTTCAGAAGCTTTTTTTGCTTTGCCAACAAATTGAATCAGGTCAAGTGCGGTCAGGAATTCCGGATAATTGGGTTCGGCCTCGCCATAATTGACTCTAAGCCTGTATTCAACAGGATTTTTATTTACCTCAAAGGTATCTTCAAGAAGTATTTGTCCTTTAAAAGGAATCATACCTGCTATGGATCTGAATAGTGTGGTTTTTCCGGCTCCGTTGCTTCCTTTTATCCAATGAATTCCTTTGGGAATCAGTAGATATGGAATTTCTAATGCCGGAATTCCATGGTATGATTTTTTGAAATCAGTAATTTGAAGCATAAATGCTCTTTGTTTTTTACAAACGCAAGTAACTACCTCTTTTAGCTTTTAGTTTCTAAAATTTTTGAGGCAAACTTCTGGATTGGAGATTGATTTTGTACCAATTCGAAAAAAAATACTCACCAACGTTAAACCCGGCAGGACTTCGCAATGATAGTCCAAGCCCGACAACAAAGTTGCACAGGGCAAGCTGCCAATAAATTATCCCTTTTTTTTGAAATTCATAGCTGCGTCGGATACAGAAAAAAAGGGAACGAAGTTTCTGATTTGAAGCAGTTTAGACTCTTAATACCTGTCTTTTGGCAGACAGGCATTTCCTTACTGCAATTCGGGGTTTGATCCAAAGAAAAAGCCCCTGCAAACAGATGCAAGGGCTTTTTTAATTAATCGTTTTCTACAGTGAAATCTATTTTTTGAAAATCTTCAGATTTTCAACCCTATTTCCCTTAACGATATAAATGAGAAATAAACCTTGGGGCTGGCCTTCCAGATTTATGGTTGTTACATTGCCTTCACTGGAAATCTGAGGATTCTGTACCAATATTCCTTTGCTGTTAAAAACTGTAATTTCCCTGGAATCACTGCTTTCAAATTGAATATTAAATCTGCCTTCAGAAGGATTTGGATAAGCAAAAATGCTTTCCGCATTTCCAAATTGGACCAACTCACTACCAGCATCTTCAGCTGGGTTGTTGGCAACTGGCCCACCGGCAGAAATCGTAATGAATGAAGTAGAAACGGCAGAGTTCAATTGACCTGTCGCCGTTCCTATTGCCCTCACAGTTGTAAAACCAGTAACCAGAAACGGCCCGGTGTATAGCCTGGTAAAGCTTGTTCCCACTACTGGATTGTTGCCGGAAGTTGTATAATAGATAGAAGACCCAGCCGTTGCGCAACTGATACTCACCGTTTGCGGACCAAGGTAAGTTCCTGTTGCAGGCGTTATTACCGGAGTGGCTACGGTAGTAGTCTGGCTATTAATTGTGAAAACATTGGTTGCAGTTGCAGATACACTCATTCCGGTTTTTAATCCGATGGCTTTAATGGTGACATTTCCTGTGATGGTAAATGGACCTGTATACAATTTTGTAATTGTATTTAATGTGGTTCCAGGGGTGTTTCCTGTGCTTGTAAAGTGGATGGTTGCACCTGGAGTTGCGCAGGTAATTGTTACCGTCTGAGGCCCAAGGTAAGTACCGGCAGCAGGTGTAATAACCGGAGTCGCCACAACTTCTGGAATCGTTATAGAAATTATGTTGGTAGCCTGGCCTGAATTGGAAAGACCTGAAGCAACAGCTATTGCCTTAACAGTTGTAGTTGCAGATATGAAAAAAGACCCGACATATAATTTTGTATGGCCAACCCCTATAACCGGAGTATTTCCACTTGTGGTATAGTAAATCGATGCTCCGGGAGTGGCGCAAGAAATAACGACTGTTTGGCCCCCAAGATAAGAACCCGTTGCAGGTGTGATTACAGGTGTAGCAGCCTGGCCGGGTTGGGGCGTTACTGTTGCATTCATGGTATCACATTTGGTGCAATTGCTGTTGCTGACACAGTATGTCAATGAATACACGCCTGCAGGTCTGTTAGGATTAAATACTCCGGCGGAACTAACACCAAAACCACTCCAGATACCACCAGAAGGGGTCCCGATAAGCGTTTGATCTCCTGCGTTTTGGGCAAAACTTCGGTCACTTCCTGCATTTACAGTTGGAAACGAATTGATATTTGCGGCCACTGCTACCCTTGAGCTGGGAGTAGCACATCCGGAGGCAGTAACTCCAACAAAATAAGTTGTAGTTTGGCTAAGGGATGGCGTAGTAAAGGAAACTCCTGTGCCAAGGACTGTGGTGGATGTAGACGAGGCATACCAATTTATGGTATTTGAACTGGCAGTTGCACTGAGAGTTACCGTGCCTGAACCACATCGGCTACCAGCTGTTGTGGATGTAACTACGGGAGTACACAATCGGTTCACGGTCAATGTGTATTCTCCCAGAGAACCATTGTCATTGGGTCCAATGCCTCCAAAATCAAGGTAATTGGAAACTCCAACGCCATCAATCAATATGTAATAAGTTCCCGCAGCAAGCGAAACTGCAGGAAGAGTTGCATCTAACCTTGTTGTGTCATTTGAGGTAGAGATGATGATTCCAGCCGATGTCGTAATCCACATTCTTACATCAAGATTGGCGCCTGAATAAGTGGTTGAACTTAAAGATGTCGGGGCAGCAAAAAGCGAATAGACCCCAGCAGTTGGAATTACGATCTTAAAGGCATCTACATCTCCCTGGGTCGTAATGATTCCTTTTTGGGTAATGTTGGTTCCTACAAAATTTAATGTTGCGGCGGCTGCAATTGAATTTCCAAAATCATCTGCCCTATAGGTAAAGCCATTATTTGTGGTTATCACTGCAACATCGTTTTGAACTGAACTGGAGCAAGTGGTTCCATTGGTTGAACCATTATACCATTGCGAAATAATGGAGCTGTAGCTATTTCCCATAATTGGCGCCCATTTTGTTTGCCCGGTCCCTTTTCCCGGATGGTATTGCTGGACATAGTTACATGAAGAATTAAATTGGGAGTGATGGTTTAGGCCAAGCGTATGGCCCGCTTCATGCGAACAGGCTTCGGCCACATTTTTTGCCGAATTCCCAAGAAAATTCGGAAAAACATAACAAGCAATTTCACCTCCTCCAAAAGTATTCAAATAGGCTACTCCTCCTGCTCCGCCGTTAGAATTTGTGTAAAATTCAGAATTTGAGGTAATTACTACTCTTTGTCGGTTGGCAGTAAGCGCTGCATTATAAACTGATAAAGTTGTGGTGATATTGACATTGAAAGGCCTGTAATCTTCAGCCACCCGGTTAAAAACCTCAGTCATCTGGGTTGTGGTTAAAGTAGATGCTGCAGTTACAATGGGGCTCACAAATCCAATGTCGTCCCACCATCCTGAATTGTCGGAATGACCATCAAAATCGAGGTAAATAACGGCGCTGCTTCCTGGAAGGCTGCTTAAGGTTGGCACCTGTCCAAATGCGAAATTTGCAAAGCAGGTTAAAAACAAACAGATGTATAAATTGAGCGAAAAAAACTTCTTCATAGCGGATTCGTGATTATTGTGTTACGATGTTTTCAAGTTTTGTTTTTTCCAAAATGAATGAAAGCCTATCTTCAGATTTCAGCTTGAAGTTTATTCCGCCACCCGTTTGGATT
The DNA here is from genome assembly GCA_027485575.1 of Cytophagaceae bacterium. Lineage (GTDB taxonomy): Bacteria > Bacteroidota > Bacteroidia > Cytophagales > Flexibacteraceae > CAMDMI01. Next base: position 9,645 of record JAIXQU010000156.1, on the reverse strand, counting down.
ATGCTTATCTGGTATTTCAATTCTCCATTCAATTCTTTTCGAAGAAGTAGCATCCGGAACTTTGCTTCCTGGTAGTTGAGATCCATACGGATGGCACCAGATTTTGCTCCTTTGTTTATGTGGCTGAAAACTATGCCCGTCAATTGAATGCCTTTTGGATTTGAACCAATACAGTTAACTGTGTACGATTCTCCTTTATCCAGTTTGTAAATTTCGTTAATAGTTTGCCGTGAAAAGGTCAGGCTGTTTCCAAATTCTTTTTCAATGTCTGAATTTAATTTAAAAGTAAATGCAGAAAAAAATGAGGCAGCAATTCCTATAAAAAAGAGGAAGAGTTGACCTTCTTTTTTAAGGATAAGTTTTCTTATCGTATGATTTTCCATAATTTGTTTTTTTTTAAGTAATGCAAGAAAGAAACAAACTAAAACTTTGCCAATTGTCCCACCCAAAACCCGGATTTACATAAGTAATAAATGACAGATTTTTTTTAATAAAAAAGGAGTTTTTACTTTTTACCGAAGATGATAATGAACAATAACTTTCCTTTTCCTGATATTAGGTCCAATAAAAAAGCCTGTCAGGTTTTGACAGGCTTTTTTATTAATGTTTAAAGAGAGGTTGGCTATTCTGAAACTGAAGTAAGGGTGTTAATCACCAGCACCAATCGGTTGCCATCCTTGTCCCCGTGGTTTCCGCAACCACCTTTTCCATGGCCGGAACCTCTTTTATGGTCATCTTCATCTTCATGATCTTCTTCAGAATCAATGACTACTTTTTCAGCACCTACATATCCTTCTTTCGGGGTATAGGTATAAACCCATTTGCCGGTAGTTTCGTCCTTTTCCAACAGGCTCACTAAAAAGTGCAAAGGCTGGGTGGAAATAACAGGTGTTCCCTTGTTAAAGCTTTCCGGCAATTCAAATTTTAAAGTCTCATTTGTTTTGATTTGTCTCTCCTCGGAAATTATGGTAACTTCTTTTTCATGGTGTCTGTCAAAATTAAATTTCTTACAGCTGGTTAAAGCCATAACCAAACAAAGGAAAAGTAAGCCGGATACTGATAGAATGCTCTTTTTCATTTTTTTAATTGTTGTTGCTTATGATAATAATCCTCCACCGTGGACGACCACAATCTCAACGGTGAAAGTATGGAGTAAATTTGAAATATCATTGGAAAAAAGCACAAATCAGCCAATTTTGATGGCGAACTTTTTTTTGCTCGGATTGGAGATTGAAATCAACCGAAACTGTCGTACCCCAATTGTTAAGGTCATTTGGTTTTAACCAAATCGGTAAGCCATTTTTTTGGTTTAAGGTCTTGGAGAAAAAGTGAAAATAAAATTTGAGGTAGAATTCATAATTTATTCCTAAAATGCCCCTCAATTTAAACCATTGTTTTTTATGTCAAAAAGCCAGGATGCAAAAAAGGAGACCAAGAAAAAGCCAGCTAAAACAACGAAAGAAAAGCAAGCTGAAAAACGGGAGAAAAAGGCGAAAGGATAGTTTATTGTTCTGAAATCGAGTATTTTCAAGATCAGTTTTTAGGGATTAATGATAAGTTGGTTTTTTTAGAAAGAGGAAGTATTTGGTTTAATGCCATAAATGCTTCCTCTTTTTGTTTGGTCCTATTTAACTGGCATCAGAGAATTTTAAAGGCTAAAAAATAACTGTTTTTAAAAGCTGAAACTAGAAATCAACTACTGTCAGGATTTTATCGCCCATCTCAATTTGGCAGATTTTGCCCTTGGGTTTGCATTAATTTCTTCCACTGAGGGTCTGATAGGTTCTGACAAAATTTCGCTGTAGATGCCTAGTCTGCAAAGACTTTGAAACGATTTTTTTACCCTGCGGTCTTCGCCGGAATGGAACGTCAGTATGGCTACTTTTCCATTTGGAGCTAATACATTTGGGATTTTCTCCAAAAACTTTTCAAGAACACCAAATTCATTGTTTACCTCTATACGAAGCGCCTGAAAACACCTTTGGGCAGATTTTTTCACAGTTTCCTGCCGTTCAGCTGCTGGAAGAAAATCCAATGCTTCTTTGATGGCTTCTTTCAAATGGGTTGTTGTGGCGATGGGTATTCTTTTTGCTAGTCTTTCCAATATGGTCGTTGAAATTTCTGCAGCATAAGGTTCATCAGAATTTTGGACCAGGATGGATTCCAACTCCCCTTTAGAAATGGTTTTAAGAAAATCTGATGCCGGCTTTCCTGTTTTTGGATTAAGCCTTAGGTCAAGTGGTCCATCCAGTTTTAAGGAAAATCCCCTATCTGGATTGTCAATCTGCATGGAGGACACACCCAGATCGGCCAGTATAAAGTTAAAAGGTCCGGTTTCGTAAATCAATTGGTCTATTTCCGAAAAGTTCATTTTCCTCGTCTGGATGATTTCTTCCCCAAATCCAAGGCTTTCAAGTCTTTTTTTGGTTTTTGGCAATTCAATCGGATCGGCATCTATTGCAAACAGCTTACCTCCGGGTGTCAGGCATTTTGCCATTTCCAAACTATGCCCTCCATAACCAAGCGTGGCATCCAGGCCTATTTGACCCGGTACTATTTGAAAAAAATCCAATATCTCCCGGACACAAATAGACCGGTGCATCCCGGCAGGAGTCCTGCCTTGTTGCATCACCTTTTCCACATCTTCAACATACTTTTCTGGTTGAAGCTCTTTATATTTTTCATTGAAGGTTTTTGGATGAGTTCCGGAATATCTTATCCGTCTTTGTGGTTTTGCGTCCTGGTTTTCCATAGTTGAATGGTTACAAAACTAACGTTTTAACAACTACCAATCTTTAAAGATTGAAATTCAGTTGGTTCCAAAATAGTGTTCAAGGTAATGTAAAGTCCACTCTTGAGATTTTAAACCCAAAAATTTTACAGGAAAATGTCAATGCATTTTTGTTAAGACTATTTTTGAACGACTCATATAGAGCCGAAAAAATTAGGTCAGGCCACTGGCCAGTGCCTCGTTTTATTTGGTCTTATCTTTAATCAGATTGAAGTTCAGGATAGTACCTACACTGAAGTTGAATGGAGAGGTTTCCAGAAACGCGTAGTTGGCAAATGAAGTTGGTGCTGTTAGGCCTGATTGGACCACAATTTTTAAAAACTTGAAAATCCTGAATTTGGTTGTTACTGCAACCTCACCCCAATATGAGATTTTTCCTAAGTTTGAGTATGGCGTCTCATCATAAGTTTGTCTATAGTTGCCACGATATAGCATAAAGATCCGGGGAGAGATAGCAAACTCCACTGGTCCATCATATATTCTAAAATCGGTTTGAATTGCGAAACGATTGTAATTGATAGATTTGAAGGAATACCTACGGGAATAAATTCTATCCCTTTTTGAATTCCCATTGCCAGCCAGAAAAAAGACATCGAAATAAAACTTGTCCGAGCTTTTTCTGAAATATCCAGCTCCTATTTCCTTAAATTCATTGGTAAATCTTTGAAAATTAATATCACTATAAATCTCCTTGTGGTAGAATGAACTATAGTTGGCCAACACTCCAAATTGGTTTGTTACCGAATAGCCCAACTGAAGATTTTTTCCTGTGAAACTCAAATGGCCACCAACCTGGGCCTGCCCTTTTTTCTCAAACAAAGGAACGTTAACTACATTTTGCCTATACAAACCACAAGAGTTCAGCAGAAACATGCTGGGTAAAATCATCAAAAAATAAAAACGAATCTTCATGTTTAGCTGGGATTATTTTAAACAAAACTAATCTTTTAATCAGTATTTTCTTTACCATCTCTTTTGAACCCGAGGTCAACTAAAATGACTTTAGGTAATAAGAGTACCAAAGTCTTTTTTGCTCCCAATCAATTCATTAAAGTCAAAACTCCGCTCTTTTTGAAGCGATCGGTAGAACGTGCTGTCTTATAGCTAATGGTGTAGTAGTAACAACCGGTTGGAAGTTGTTCCCCATCTATTTTACCAAACCAATCATTTTTATAATCTTCGGATTTAAACACCAAAGTTCCCCAACGGTTGAAGATTTCAATACTGGCAGAAAGGATACAATTCTTGTCGAAATCCCCAATATCCCAGGCGTCATTCAGGCCATCACCGTTCATTGTCATCAGGTTGGCTGGTTCAAGATTACAGGGCAATATCTTTTCGGTAACAATAATCGATTTGGAAACGGTTGGAGTGCAATTGTTTCCTGGAAATGAATATTGAATGGTATGGCTTCCTGTACCTGCCAAATTCGGATAAAACCTCGAATTCTGAACTCCATTTCCACTTAACAAACCTCCTGAAGGGCTTGCCAAAACCAATTTGGATGAATCGTCCAATAAAAATGAGTCAGGTACCTGGATACTAAGATTATAGACCGGAAAAACCTCAATTGTTTTTGTCGGTGTAGCTACTGAATTTAAGGCTTTGCAGTTTTCGGTGCTGGTCACCAGACAACTCACTTTATCGCCGGTTTTTGGTTCTAACAAAACAAATCTGCTGCTGTCTTTTCCAACAGCTACACCGTTCAGTTGCCATTCATACTTTGGCGGGTTGCCGGCATTAATTGCATTGGCAATGAATTCAACCTGTTGGCCCGCACAAACAGTGCTGTCTTCAAGCGAAATGCTGGCCGCAGGTGTGAGCAAGGGCGAAATTGTGACCCTTATGGTTTTGGAAACAACCGTAGTAGGTGAAACACAGGTGGCATTGCTTTGCATTGTGCATGAAATTACATCCTGGTTTTGCAAGGTGGATGAAGAGTAGCTTGACTGGTTTGTCCCAACCACCAAATCATTTACTTTCCATGTAAATATTGGAGCCGTTCCAGGTTCTACAGGGGTAGCGGTAAAGTTTATTTGAACTCCGGCACAAACAGTACTATCGTCTACTGACAAGTCTACTTCTGGGACCTTTGGTGGTATGATTGTGACCTTTATAGAATTCGAAACCACAATAGGTGGAGCTGCACAGGCCGCATTGCTTTGTAACGTGCAGGTAATTATGTCCTGATTTTGTAAAGTTGTAGAGGAAAAAGTCGGAAGGTTTGAGCCAACCACAACGCCATTCACCTTCCAGGTATAAACCGGAGTGGTTCCCTGTGATTCAGGGGTGGCCACGAAGTTGATTGATATTCCTTTGCAAACTACAGTATCAGAGGCTGTTGCTGTGATTTTTGGAATCACCTTTTTTTCCAGTCCAGACACACCAAAGATAAAGGCCCTTGAGCTACCTGGCCCAGAAATGGAAGTGTTTTTAAAACCAATGGAGACCAAGGTTTTGGTACAAGGCATGGTAAAATCAATATTTGAAAATTTGGGATTTCCACCTGCTGCCGCTTCATAATCCACACCTGCAGAAAAAGGCCCATCCTTTCTTTTGACTCTGCCGTATCCAAAAAAAACAGGGTTTGCAACAGGCCCAAACCAATCCGTAAAATTTCTGGTTGCATTTTGAAAACTGCCGTCCGAAAAATGAAATGTTATTTTTACTGCAGCATCTCCCTCTGTGGCCAAAGTAAGCAAGCTCAGGTTCGTGAAACGGGATGGATTTACCAGATTAAGATTGCCGGTATCAGATGGAAAAAGATAAACCGCATTTCCGGCATTGAAAGGCCCCATTTGAAAGGTCCTTGTCGGTGAAACTAGCAGGCCACTGTCTGGAAGGCCATATATATTGGGGGGGGTGAAACTGTTTTGAAGGGCAAAGCCTTTTGTGCATAAAACATAATTTGAAATGGATTCTGCATCCATTTCTCTGGTGGTGGTTGCCAGGGCACTAGTCCCGGTTTCAGCCACCACATCTTCATTGAAGCCCGTAACTGGTATTGGTAAATAAGGTTGCGCCTTTGCCCCCAAGGCAAACAGGATAAAAAGAAATGAAGAAACCACTTTTTTCATACGGGGCAAAGTAATGGGAATTTTCAGTACACACAACCCTAAATTCAATTTGCGTGGCGATTCTGATATTTTAATTAGGTATTTCTTGTTTTGGTTTTAAGGGATTTTTTTGACCAACCACCTTAATCCTAAGGCTTCCAATATTTTCAGGATTTTCAATGCCAAATAGTTTTTGATTGGTAATCATGTTCTTTCCGGGCCAGGCCTGTCTGCCAAAGCTTATAAACCAACAAAGGTAAAATCTACGATAATTAAGTATAATTTATCTAATAAAACAGGCCAATAGACAGAAAGTTGGATTAAAATTTACAGTATTCGTGATGAGGCTATTTTAATATCCGCATGTTTCCAAGCCTCTTCAAAACGGATTCTAGCTTCTTCGAATCTCTTTTTGTCGCCAAGTTTATCGTAAGCATTCATGAGCCCTTTTAATGCCCAGCCGTTTTCACGGTAGATTTTTAAATCCTCCTGATATATTTTTATTGCTTCCTTAAACTTTCCTGCCTCGATCAACACAGCACCCAGGTGATGGCGAATAGAAAAAAACCAATCTGGTGGTTCGTCATAATTCAAGGCATCTTCTTTTGCCACGGCTTCTTGCAAAAGCATAATGGCAGTTGAATAATTTTTTTCTTTGGCATTGATTTCCCCATCCAATGTTTTGGTGGCTATCACACATAAATCAAACACATTGTTGATTCCCCAAATTGTTAATTTTTTCATCGAGGTATCCGTCATGAGGGCTTTCATTTCTATCATGTGTTTTTTGGCATCAGAAATTTTATTTTGGGATAGCATAGCCATACCTTGTGCATAATGCCAGACCACAGACGGGTATTTTAAATCTTTTTCCGGTGCTGTAGCATGAAGAATGTCATTCCATAAACCAAGCTTCACTTCTACATACCATGGAATAGAGTAATAATGTTGCAGAGTTGCCCATGCTGGGTCACGCAACAATTTTTTATGTGAATGCCTGGAAGTTGCATGTGCCCCTTTTAAGGCAATTTTACTTTCACCGGAAAGTGTGCCACATGCTGAAATAAAATGATAATTGTGGGGATAATAAGCAAGCGGATAAACCCCCTGGGCGTGACAAGCCTCCGTATACAAACTGTCAATCAAAACTGCATTTTGATTGGTAACAACACCATCATGATATTTTCCAATTCGGATATAGGTATGTGATGGCATGTGCACAAGATGCCCCGCACCGGGAACCAAATCACGGAGCAGGTTGGCGCTCAACAAAGCTTTTTCGGCTTGCTGAGACATTTCAGTTGCGTGGACGTAAAAATGATTTGCACCGGCATGGCGTGGTTCTAATTTTAATCCTTTTTCAATTACAGTTAAAATTTCAGGAGTCCATGGTTGAATCGTTCCATCTTTTTGGTAAAGATTCCATGGGTGTAAATCCATCAATGATTCAGCAAACAGGGAAGCAATGGTAACATCAGAAGAGTTTTTTTGGTAGACTCTACGCATGGCAGCAGCATATGATGAATCAAGTACCGATCTGGCTATTTCAGTATTGGATGAATAGCGATAAGTCAGGGCTTCTATTAGTTCTTTTTCTTTCTGCGTGCAGGATGTGGCGTATTTCTTCGCCTTTTGGCTTGCATCGAAAGCCCGTTTAAAATTATCTTTCTCCATTCCACCATTGTAATTCGGACCTAAAACATAAGCAAAACCCCACCAACACATGCCGCAAGTTGAATCTTGCCTCGCAGCTTCAAAAAATGAACGTGCTGCTTCAGCGTGGTTAAATGCGAAAGACAACATCATACCCTGGTCAAAATATTTCTGTGCCTCAGGATTTTTTGTTGAGACTGGAAAGTGAATTCCTTCCAATCCTGTAAGTATCGGTGCTTTCTTGCCCGAAGTATACCACGCTTTATCCAATACTTCAGGAACACGGCAGCCAATTAGATTGCTGTTTGAATCTGGTTTTGAAGATAACGTTTCATGCCTCGGCTGATCGTTGCAGGAGCTGATGAAAATACTTATCCAAATGAGATAAGTAAATGGGTTTGGGGTATTATTTTTTATTTCCATAAAACAAAACAAATATTTTTTTCCATTTCTTTGGTTTTTTTCAAGGGAAACAAAAGTCATTTCAGTGTTGATATGCCATTTGTTCCAATTGAAAAGCCCGGCTAAAATTCTGCAGAAAAGGAATTAGAATTATATTAAATTTATCCCTTTCCAGAGACAGATTTTAAAATGGGAATGTATGTTTGTTCCTGTCAAAAAAGAATGGCCCGAAAATTGATATTTGGAAAATTGATAAATTAAGAACTATATTGTAATAATTTAAATAATATCTCAACTGTGAAAAGAAAAAAGAGCGAACCTTTAGTTCCCATAAAAGCTGAACCAAAACCAGATTATACAGCCCCAAGAAAGGTTTTAAGGAATTTTGTAACCCGATTGGCCAATATGAATAAGGAGCTAATCGCGGAGAATTTAGAATTGAAAATCGAATCAGAATACCTTGAGTCTTCTCCTCAAACCATGACCAAGATGCCTGTCATCATGGTGAATTTGGTTGATAAAGAACAAGAAAAGTCAGTTTTTTCAGCACTTCGACCAACGGTAAGATTTGCCGCTCAAGGTGCAGAAAAAATAATGATCAGTGCAACTTTGGAAAACGATATTCCAGACAAGTATGAAACAATAGTTCTTAAGTTGGACGCTCCTGAGCCTGCCAGTCTTCTTTTTCTTGAAGAAACTTTACAGGAACTTTTAGAAAGAGACAATGACTAGGGAAATTCGTTTTTCCAGTGAATGCCAGTTTTGAAAAATTCTGGCTTTTTTTTGATTCAAGAAAATGAATTTTTTTTTTTATTATGAAGGAATTTTAAATTTTCACTCTATTAATTATGAAAGTCCTGATTGCTTTTTGCCTGTTTTTTAAGGCTGTTTTAAGTTTTGGCCAGACCAATCTGACACTGCACAATTATAAGGTTGAGAATATTTTTGGAGACTCTATTTCTCTTTCAGAATATGCGGGTAAAAAATTAATGGTTGTCAACACAGCCAGTTTCTGCGGATATACCCATCAGTTTTCAAAGCTTCAACAGCTTGATTCTATGTATTCCAATCTCAATTTTAGAGTCATCGGTTTCCCATGCAACGATTTTGGGGGCCAGGATCCATTTGCAGATTCTACAATATTGAGTTTTTGCACGAATCAGTATGGAGTTACCTTCCCAATGATGAGAAAGATTTTTATTACCATTGGAGATACCGCACCGGTTTACAAATGGCTCCAAAAGAAATCTTTAAATGGAGCATCAAATGCCTCAGTATCATGGAACTTCAACAAATTTCTGATTGACGAACAAGGCAATTGGGTTCGTCATTTTGTTTCTAACGTGGAACCTAATGATACAGCCATTGTCAATTGGATTTTAAGGGGTTCAGCCACCAAAACCGAAAAGAGTCATGGATTTCATCAATGGAAGGTGCAAAACCCGTCTTCAGGTAAAATTCAATTTTTTGGAGATTTTTCTTCACACGAAAAACTTAAATACGAGTTGATTGATCTTTCAGGAAAAACTATTCAATCTGGCGTCGTTCCTGAATCCAGAATCGTTTCTGGTGATTTTTGTTCGGGGATATATTTATTGAGATTATCTTCTCCGGAAGAGTCGAAAAATTATCGTTTGGTTGTCAATTGATACTGATTAGCCAATTGTTAAAATAAAGAAGGGTAAGATTGGAATACAAAAATAAACTAATCCTCAATCTTTTTAGAGATTGACCAATTGCCTT
>JAIXQU010000066.1 GCA_027485575.1 Cytophagaceae bacterium | reverse complement strand
CTTCAACACTTCTACTTGTGAGTGGGTTGTAAGCGGCACTCAGCCAGCTGAGCCTACGGGTCTTGCTTGCTGGCAGTCAGCCAACTTTAACACTTCGACATGTGAGTGGGTTGTAAGCGGTACTCAGCCAGCTGAGCCAACGAATCTTGCTTGCTGGCAATCGGCTAACTTCAATACTTCGACTTGTGAGTGGGTTGTAACTGGAAGCAATCCAGCTGCCATCACTTCCGTGACCGGTTTATCGCCACTCTGCGTTGGTGGCAATGCAAATTATTCTGCCAATGGCGTTGTTTTGGGCGGCGGTTCTGGTGTATGGAGCAGCAGCAATTCTACTGTAGCCTCCGTGAATACTGCTACAGGTGCGGTAAGTGCTTTATCGGAAGGAACTACAAATATTGTTTATACCATTACTGCTCCTTGCGGAACTGGATCTGGAAGAACATGGGAAACCCGTAATTCTTCCTCAAATCTAAACTGGCAAAGTGTTGCTTACAATGGTTCCACGTTTTTGGCAGTGGGACGTCCTTCCACAGGTATTACCGATGCAGTGATGACATCAACAGATGGCGACAACTGGACAAGCGTACCGCATGGCTTGGGACCTCGCAATTTTAACGATGTTATTTATGCTAATAATATGTTTGTGGCTGTTTCAAGCGACGTTCAGACTTCAGGTGGAACACAAGGTTCTGCCATGTATTCTACGAATGGAACCACTTGGACACTGGCAAGCGCTCCAAGAGGAGACTGGCAAAGTGTGGCTTATGGTAACGGTACGTTTGTAGCCGTGGCCTCATTTACCACAACAACCAAGGTAATGACTTCCACAAATGGTATGAACTGGACAAGCAGAACACCTTCTTCGACTACGAATATCTGGCGCGGTGTTACTTTTGGAAACGGCCTTTTTGTAGCGGTATCGACCTCTGGCAATGCCAACATCATGACATCACCAAATGGTATTAACTGGACAGCAGTTACGCCTCCAGGAAATACAGCAGCATGGGCAGTTGCTTTCGGAAATGGAAAGTTTGTGGCTGTATCACAGTCTGGAGCTGTGATGACTTCTACTGATGGTAGCAGCTGGACTCTTCAGACATCAGCAGCATCAATTGCTTGGAACGATGTAACGTTTGCGGATGGATTATTTGTTGCTGTCGCTTCAAGCGGTTCAGGAAACAGAATTATGACTTCTGCCGATGGCGTTAACTGGATATCTGAAGTTTCTGCTGCGGATAATAAATGGAATGGAATAACCTACGGAAACGGAAAATTTGTGGTTGTTGGCGAAACTGGAAACGGAAACCGAGTGATGGTTTCTACAGCAGCGGCAGGAACGATAACAGTTTCTGCTCAGCAAACACTTACTGTAAACCCAACACCTGCTCAACCTACCGGTCTTGCCTGCTGGCAAACTGCTACTTTCAACACAACAAGTTGTGCTTGGGATGTAACTGGAACACAAGCTCCGGCTCCAACAAATTTAGCTTGCTGGCAGTCGGCTAACTTCAATACAAACACATGCTCTTGGGATGTAACCGGAACACAACCTGCACAGCCTGGAACTCCTGTTTCGCTTGCCTCGCCTTTCGACATTAGTACGCTTCCAGGTTATGGCGTTGTTACATCGGCATTGTTTAATTTTAATGCAGCAGGTGGTTGGGCCGGATGGTCGGTTCCTGCTGGAAAAGTTGTACTTGGTGCGAAAATCATTTCGGCTGGCGATAACTTCTCTGATTTTGCAGTATTCAGACCGGCTTCTCCTGGGCAAGTTTTCCCGCATTACACCTATGGTGCGAATGAATACGGTTGGGTAATGCAGGCAAAAACAGGGCAATCTAACAACGGCGTTCAAATTGAGGTGTATTATGCCGATCCTCTTTCGAACTATGCCATTACGCAGTCGGTTCAGTTGAATTACAACGGTGCCGGTGGTTTCGGTGGTTGGTCAGCTCCTGCTGGCGATATCGTTAGCGGTGGTGGATATCAGTTCAACAATTCATATTCTTCAGCCGCTATATCTGCGCTTGCTGTTGCAGGTTCTTCTTGGCCGCATATCCCTAACGGAGTAAGTGAACAGGGATGGGTAGTACGCGGGCCATCCAACAATCTGCAGAATCCAGGTCGTGTGTATGTAATTTCATTTGACGCACCGAGCACGCAAAACTGCTGGGACAATTTCGTCTTCAATTCTGAAAGCTGTAGCTGGGTTAATACCGGCACGCAACCAGCTGAGCCAACGAATCTTGCTTGCTGGCAGTCTGCCAACTTCAACACTTCGACATGTGAGTGGGTTGTAAGCGGCACGCAGCCTTCCGCTCCAACAGGGCTTTCCTGCTGGCAGTCGGCCAACTTCAACACTTCGACTTGTGAGTGGGTTGTAACCGGTACTCAGCCTACTGAGCCTACAGGTCTTTCCTGCTGGCAGTCGGCCAACTTCAACACTTCAACTTGTGAGTGGGTTGTAACCGGTACTCAGCCTACTGAGCCTACGGGTCTTGCCTGCTGGCAGTCGGCCAACTTCAACACTTCTACTTGTGAGTGGGTCGTAAGTGGTACTCAGCCTACTGAACCAACAGGGCTTTCCTGCTGGCAGTCGGCCAACTTTAACACTTCGACATGTGAGTGGGTTGTAAGTGGTACTCACCCTTCCGCGCCAACAGGGCTTTCCTGCTGGCAGTCAGCCAACTTCAACACTTCAACTTGTGAGTGGGTCGTAAGCGGTACTCAGCCTTCCGCTCCAACAGGGCTTGCCTGCTGGCAGTCGGCCAACTTCAACACCTCGACTTGTGAGTGGGTTGTTAGCGGTACTCAGCCTACTGAGCCTACAGGTCTTTCCTGCTGGCAGTCTGCCAACTTCAACACTTCGACATGTGAGTGGGTTGTAAGCGGTAATCAGCCTTCCGCTCCAACAGGGCTTTCCTGCTGGCAGTCGGCCAACTTCAACACAAACACTTGCTCATGGAATGTTACTGGAAATCAGCCAGTAAAACCAACTGCACAGAAATGCTGGGATAACTTTGTGTTCCAGACAAGCAGCTGTTCATGGGTGAACACGGGATCGCCATCTCCGCTTCAGACGACCTCTGCCTCTGCCTGTGGATCTTATCTGTGGACGGTGAGCAATCAGACTTATACCAACTCAGGTACCTTCAATTTCTCAGCGAATTGTCAGGATTATCAGCTGGTGCTGACCATTCAGGCAGGGCTGTCGGTTGCTCAGATCAGCGGCCCAGGTAACTCCTGCGCCTTCACAGGTACGGGCGGAAATCTGGCTACCTACAGCGTATCCGCTACCAATGCGACCGGCTACAACTGGACCATTCCAACCGGAGCTACCAGTGTGAGCGGACAGGGAACATCCAGCATCAGTTTCCGTTTCCCGACGACCTTCAACAGCGGTTCGGTGGCCGTATCCGTAAGCGGTTGTGGCGGTCCTATATTGCGCAGCATTTCAGTAAGTAAAACTGCTCCGATATGTCCGGCAGCCATCAGTGGTCCGGTGAATGTATGCGCCTTCCGTGGCACCACAACGGCAGCCACATATTCAGTGTCGGCTGTGGCCAATGCTACTTCGTATATCTGGACACTTCCGTCTGGCATCAGCATCCAAAGCGGCGCCGGAACGAGCAGCATTCAGGTGCTGATTGCTTCAAGTTTCTGCGGAGGAAATATCTCGGTAGTAGCTGCTTCCCCTTGCGGAAACAGTTTAGCCAGAAGCCTGTCACTGAATGTGAGCATTCCGGCTACGCCTGCCACCATCACTGGAACGGCAAGCGCTTGCCCGGGTAATGTGTACACCTACTCGGTAGCTGCGGTAGCCAATGCCACTTCCTATCAGTGGACCGTTCCTGCAGGCAGTACGATTGTTTCCGGAACTGGAACCAACAGCATCTCGCTGAGCTTCGGCAATGGATTTACCGCAAGCGGAAACCTGAGTGTACGAGCAGTGAATGGTTGCGGAAGCAGTGCTGCACGGAGCCTGAGCATTACCCGCAATGTAGTGGCCACGCCTTCGGCAATCAGTGGCCAGACAAGTGGCGTATGCGGTCTGAGTTCGGTAACATACACGGTAACGGCAGTTGCAGGCATCACTTACAACTGGACAGTTCCATCCAACATTACGATTTTGTCCGGACAGGGTACAGCCAGTCTGAGCATACGCATCAACAGCGGATTTACTACGGGTAATCTCTCAGTAACAGCCTCAAACGGATGCGGAAGCAGCACGGCCAGCACCTTGTGCATCACTTCCATCGCCGCGGTACCTGCCGGCATTTCAGGTCCGGCATCTGTATTAGCAGGATCGGCACAAACGTATAGTACTTCTGCGGTTTCCGGAGCCGTTTCCTATACCTGGGCTGTGCCAAGCGGCTGGACCATCCAGAGCGGACAGGGAACAGCAACCATTACCGTAAGAGCGGGATCCAAGGGCGGCAGCATCACCGTTCGAAGCGTGAACAGCTGCGGAAGCAGCAGCATCCGCAGCCTGACAGTGAGCGTTGGAATCTGTGCAAGATTGGCGGTTGAAGAAGAGTCAGAACAAGTGATTCCTGAAATCAGCCTGAATGCATATCCGAATCCATTCAGTGACGGAGGAATCCGGGTCGTATTCTCCGGCATGGAGGAACGCCTGATTTTGGTCGAGATTATGGACGTCCATGGACGGGAAGTTCTTCGCCGTGAATTCAAGACGGCTTCTGAGATTCATCTTCAGCCGGAGGTGCCGGCAGGTATTTACACGCTGCGGATTTCGGATGCAAATGCGGTGTTGAAAGTCTTTAGAATTCAGCGGACGCAGTAACAGCCAGTTCTTCGTCAGTAGACGTATCTATAAAAACCTGCAGGAACCTCGGTTCTTGCAGGTTTTTTTTTTAGCCCTGCTTACAAACCTTTCTCAACTGTACCGTATCTCGTGCTTATCGCCCGAACAGGAAATTCCTTACTTTTGCTACTGAGATGAATAGAAATCGCTTTACGCCTCCTTGCCATATTGGACTGAAGTTCCTTTTTTCCTGCTTTTTTCTAATTTGAAGTAGCGCAGGAAACCTCCACGCCCGCAAACTCCGCGTCCTCTTCATCGGCAACAGCTACACCGCAACCAACAACCTACCTCAATTGCTGCGCCTTGTAGCCAGCAGCCAGGGCGTCACCTTGATTTCCGATATCAGCGCACCCGGCGGATTCACCTTCAAAAACCACTTTGAAAATACCACTACCCGGAGCAAAATAGCGACCGGAAACTGGGATTTTGTAGTCCTGCAGGCCCAGAGTCAGGAGCCAGCATTTCCCGATGAACAGGTGGCAGCCGAAACTTTCCCCTACGCACAGAAACTCGACAGCCTGATTGATGCAGCCAATCCTTGTACCGAAACAGCTTTCTTCATGACCTGGGGACGGAAAAACGGCGATGCCTCCAACTGCCCCATCTATCCGCCGATCTGCACTTTCGGCGGCATGCAGGACAAACTCAGCGAGCGCTACCTGCAAATGGCAGACTTCTGCGGAGGCATTACGATTCCTGTGGGAGAAGTCTGGCGGAAAATGCGCACGCAGTATCCAGGCGAGGAACTTTACAATGCAGACGGAAGTCATCCGGCGCTGAGCGGAACCTACCTCGCTTCTTTGGTATTTTACCACAGCCTGTATCGGAAATTGCCGCTGCCCAATGTCTACCGTCCGGCATCGATTACTGCCAGCCAGGCAGAAAATATGCGCATGCTCAGCGTATTTCTAGTTTCCGATTCTGCGCAGAAGTGGTTTGGTAAGGGAAAAAATGTACAGCCTGGTTTTTACCACAGCAGTACAGGCAACCCTTTTGAAGTACAATTCAGAACCGCCGGCTGGGGCATTGGCGAAATGCGCTGGGATTTTGGCGATGGTACACAATCGGAGGAACAGGAACCCGTTCACACCTTCCCGGGCTTTGGCATTTATACCATCCGACAGAAAATCAGCAATGCCTGTTATGCCGACAGTATCCGAGGGCAAATTCTGGTGCAGGTCACCGGAATCCAGGATCTCTCTCAGGATGAAACTCTGGATTTTTTCCCAAATCCGGTTGACAAAAAGGAGGGAATTATCCGCTTTAAAAATGTTCCTGAGGAAGTTTATCTGATGGATCTGCGTGGGAGCAGAATTGCTTTGAAACCAGAAAATGAAGTCTTGCATCTCCCACAGAATCTGCCTTCCGGAGCTTATCAGCTGCATTTCAAAAGGGAGCGAAAAACTGCGATTTCCAAAAAACTCCTACTAATTTACTGAGGATCTTATTTCTTTTTTAGTCGCCTTTTCGGGCTATGCGCTGCAAGTCCTCAGCCGCTGCTTGCTAAAACAAGGTCAGCCAGTTTTGACATTCTCTCTGCCAGCAGCTGGCTTTCCACTGCTATCACGGCCCCAGACAATTGTTGGGTCACAGGAAATTTCCGGAGAGAGAGGAAAATTGAAACAAAAAATAATTTACATCTCCGGCATCAGCGATTCAAATCTTCAATCCTATCCTCAGCAGATGCTGAATTCACTACAGAAAATCCGTAAAAAAATTTGTAAAAACAAGATTCGACTCCTTTAGGGTAGGGAGGCGCCTAAGCTCAACCCAGAATTTCTTCCAAAATGGAGCGGGAAAGAGGCTTTCGCAAAAAGCCTTTGCAAAAATCTTCGGAATTTGCACGGGCCACATCTTTGGGATCTATCGAGGAAGAAAGAAAATAGAACAGCGACTTTTCCCCTAAGCCGGGGTAGCGACCAAAAATTTCTCCCATCAGGTCAAATCCGTCTAATACAGGCATCCGAATGTCAATCAGAACCAGATAGGGAGCGGGTTCTTTTCCGGAATGGATATCACCGAAATACTCAATGGCCTCCTCAGAAGACTGAATAGAGTGAACCGTGTCCACAAGTTTAGATTGAAGAAACAATCGCGTGTTGACAAAGTTGGAAATCTCATCATCATCAATTAAAATAACATTTTTCATTCGTTGAGTGCAAAGTTTGGAATAAGAACAGTAAAATCGGTGCCCCGGCCCTCTACCGATTGTACAGAAATACTACCCTTCAGTTTTTTTATAATTTCGCTGCAAATATATAAACCCAGTCCAGATCCGCTTGAAGTATTGGAAGCCCGGTAAAACATATCGAATATGCGGGGCAGGAAATCGGCCCGGATTCCCTCTCCGTTGTCGGAAACTTTCATTTCTACAAAATGACCCGTTTCACGGAGTTCAACCCGGATGTCAACATTCTTTTCGCTTTTCTGACTGTATTTTATTGCATTGGAAATTAGATTGTTAACAACTGACTGCAAGCGCATGTTATCGGAATACAGTGGCTTTTTCAGGGATGATTCTAAATGAAAATGCACAGGGATGGCCGAAAAATGACGGTAAGTCTCCACCGCAGCACGGACAAGCTTCTCTATATCGATTTCTTCTGAAGCCACATCCATTCGGGAGTTTCGGGAGTAATCCAGAATTTCAAAAATGACACTATCCATCCGTTCGGCTACGGTTGACATCATGGAAATGTAGGTTTCCCTCATTTCCTCGTCGGTATCCTTCACTGCCATGAGTGAAAGCAGGGCTTTGATAGAGGCTATGGGGGCCCGAAGGTCATGGGAAACGGAATAGACAAAACGGTCCAGTTCATGATTTACCTTCCGGAGCTCCTCGTTGTTTTCAGTGAGTTGTATGCGGTTTTCCTCCAGTTCGGTAATATCGGACCCAACGCTGATCATCAGATCCAGCCTTTCTTCTTCTGTGAATACAGGAAAAAAGCGACGTAAAATGGTTTTCGTATCACCAGTGGAGGATTTCAATGTTTCCTCAAAGGTTATGATTCTCTTTTCCCTTCGGGCCTGCTCAAAATAACCCTGCCGTCGCCGGGCATCGTCTTCCGACCTGCCTAATTCCAGCGACCTGTTATAGAGTGTTTTGCCCAAAGCTTCCGATCTGGGAGGTCCCCCGGTAATACTCACTGGATTGGAGTATATATACCGCATTTCAGCATCCAGAATAGAAATCTCAGCCGGGAGATTTTCGATCACCCTCTCGTAAAACCTGCGCTGCGTGTCCAACTGACGGCGCTGCATATTTTCAAGGGTCACATCCCGAAAGAAGGCATGGGTAGAAATCATTTTGCCATTCTTGAAAATCGGAACTACATTTCCGTTCAGTTCGGTTTCCTTTCCATCTTTTCCGACAAACGAAACTTCGATGTTCTGCACGGCTTCACCAGAGAGAACCCGGTTGAAAAGCTCCAGACAATGTTCCCTGTCTTTTGGGCTAACGATATCGAAAAGATTCAGATTTTCAACTTCTTCAGGTGAATACTTAAGGGTATCAAACCATATTTTATTGCAAAAAATCAGCTTGCCATCGGGACCAAAACTCTGAATTATTTCCAGACTGTTTTCAAAAAGATCGCGATACCGCCGTTCGCTTACGACCAGTTCTTCGTTCAGCCGTTCGGTTTCGGTCACATCGATGACGGTAAAAAGCAGGCATTTACCGAACTGGTCCAGGGTAACAGGGTTGCAGGTAAGGAGGACATATTTCAACCGACCATCTTTAGAGCGTATTTTCATCCGGAATGAACCCGGATTCAATCCTTCAAGAAGCTCTTTTTTGATTGCCGGCCATTCTTCCTTATCTATAAGAAAAGTCGAAAATTGCGAATCGCTTCCTCCCCAGGCTTCCTTTATACCCAGAATTTCACAGGCTGCCTGATTTCCGTCGACCAATATACCGTCACTGTTTTTTAGAAAAACGCCCGCCAGACTGGTATCGAAAATGCTTCTGAAGAGTTCCTCCGATGCCTTAATCCGGTGTTCAGCCTGCCGGATTTCGGTTATGTCGATAAGGGTTCCCTCCAGATACGAATTTTCATCGCCGGTATCGAAGAGCTGCACATTTATGAGCAGATCAATCGCCCTGCCCGACTTGTGGCGGGTGCGGAGCAAATAGTTCTCCAGCCTTCTTTTTTGTTTCAGGTCTGTGAGATAGGCCTGCCTCACTTCCTCGGAAAAGTATAAGACTTTCAGTCCCTTCTCTATGAGTTCTTCCTTTTCGTAACCAAACGAATTCAGGAAAGCCCGGTTTACATCAATGATTTTTCCGCTTAGTGTAGTCCGGAATACTCCGGCCACATTGTTGGAAAAAATTTCGCGGTATTTTGCCTCAGAAGCAGCCAGAATTTCGGCAGCCACCACATCTTTGGTAATGTTTACCACGGAACCCACCATACGAAGGTTTTTGCCCTTATTATCTTTTTCAAGATAGGTGAGACCCCGGATGTAACGCACAATGCCTTCACTGTCTATCGAACGATAATTGTGTTCTATAATCCTCTCCGTTGAAACAAACAGTCCTTCAACCTCGGCTACAATTCTCTCCCTGTCTTCAGGATGAATCAGATCCTTCCAGAACTGATACTGGTTTGTGAATTTGGTCGGAGGCACCCCAAAAACATCGAAAGCCTTTTCTGACCAGAAGCCGGCATTATTCACCAGATCTGTTTCCCAGATGCCTATTCCGGAAAAACGGGTAATGTTTTCCAACCGGGTTATGGCAACTTGTAGCTGGCGGGAAGACTCATTAATTTCTTCAATAAATTGCTTCCGTTCTGTAATATCTTTCTGGACCGAAATGAATTTGATGAGTTCACCATTTTCGTCGCGGATAGGCGTAATGTCGATTTCATTTGTATACAACCGGCCTGATTTGGTAAGATTGGTGACCTCCGTTTTAATATTCCTGCCCATTAAAATCGCCATTCGGAGTGCCTTCCGCTGCTCCTCTGTTGTTGCGGTGTTGCGCAACAGCCGGCCGGGAATTTCTCCAATGGCCTCCTCCAGGGTAAAGCCGGTCTGTTTGGTAAATGCCTCATTAACCCACTCAATCCGCCCTTCCTTGTTTGCGATTATAACATTGTTGCTGGTCTTGGTGGCAATAAGTGCCAGATCGGCGAGCTTTCGGTTTTGCTCCTCACTTATTTCTAACTGTGTGAGCCGGTAATACACAAACCCGGCAATTTTACATATGATGGTGAATATCGATTTTTCGTAATCCGTAAATTGATTGGGCCGCAAACTTCCTACATTAAAAACCCCGACCGTGCGATTAAAGCTTTTTACAGGCATCGAAAGTCGGGTTCTAATATGAAAACTCCGTTTGCTATCCACCCAGAATCCGGCATCCGGAGCGTCCGTATCATTTATTATGATTGGTTCTCCTGTCCGGAATACTTTACCCACATGCCTGTCCATGGCGGTTCGTTCAGCCTCTGCCTTTTCCTCCTCAGTAAAACCCGAGCTTATAACCATTTTCAGCTTATTCTCCTTTTCGTTCCACAAGTAAAGGCCGCTGTATTCACTGGGAAGTTTCGTTTCGAAAATCTCCCGTACAAATTCAACCAGTTCCTCTATCGTCTGAACCATGCTGAAGCGGTCAAGGTAGCCAGCCAGTAGATCAATTTCGCCACGGGCAAACTCTTCCCAGTTCCCTTCAGGCCCTGCTTCCTGCTTCATTTTTTTATCTCTTTGAGTTGTAGGACTTAATCCTAATGATATAATAACCGGACGTCCGATTTTTGCAGCCAAACTAGCAAATAGCTTTAATCCGATAATATTTTTTCGGGGAATCTGATACAATTCCGGCTTAATCCTCCTGTGGATCAGGAAAATTTATCAGCCACTTTCCCAACTTGAGGCACTGCCTTTTTATGAAATATTTTAACAGAAATATCAATCTGATATCGCACAAAATGAGTCATAAAAGAGATCGTTGCCGGGCTCATTTCTGGCAATTACCTTCCGCGGGCACCTGGATTAAATATAACATCCGATTTGATAGGTTTCGCCAACTTGCCGGGAAAGGACCAGGAGTTTCAGGAGATTTTGGTATTTTCGGACCAATATTCATACCGGGCACAGCTATGCGCTTTCATGAAAATGCAGCAGAGTTACTTCCCAGGAGGAGATTCGCTTACAGGGAGTTTGGTACTGTAAATTGAAATTCAGTGCTCCAAGCCCATGCTTCAGAAAATTAAAAACCTTTGGCGTTTATTGGTATGATGAAATATAAAAAAAACAATAGAGTAGCCAAATCCCAAAAGCCCTTTTTCACAAAACAGGAAAATAATACAAAAATTTAACAAAAAATATGTTAAATTCATTAACATTGGCAAATTTACAATGTGTATTTTAATCGCTTCACACAGACATGAGATGACAAAACTTAGGTACTATCAATTGTTTTATATAAGTCAAATCATAAAGACGCTTCTAAAATTCAATCAAATATTTAAAATCGCAAATTCGTAATATCGATAATTACAAGCCAGTTAGCCATGAAAGACAACCATTATCTAAAGAAAGAGCTCTATGAGTTAGTTAAAACAGACAGTACAATCTTTGACTTTATTCAGGAATCATCCTTAGATGGGATTTGGTATTGGGATTTGGATAAGCCTGAAGAGGAATGGATGAGCCCTAAATTTTGGTCCGTTTTAGGGTATGATTACAAAGAAATGCCACACAAGCCTTCTGCATGGCAGGACATCATAAATCCGGATGATATGAAACTCGCTATGGAGCTCTTTATTAAACATTGTGAAAATCCGGAAATACCATATGATCAAACCATAAGATATACCCATAAAAATGGATCTATCATTTGGATAAGGTGCAGAGGTTTAGCCATCAGAGACAATGAAGGCAAGCCAATCAGAATGCTTGGCTCCCATCAGAATGTTACAGAATTTGTAAAAAAGGAAGATAAATTAAGTAAAAATCTCGCTTTATTAAATTACACGCAAAAAATTGCTGGTATAGGAAGTTGGGAACTTGATTTAAAAACCAATGAGGTACTCTGGACTGAAGAGTTATACAATATGTATGGTTTTGATTCTACACTTCCGCCACCACCCTACACCGAACACATGAAGCTATTTACTCCGGAAAGTTGGGAGCAATTGTCTTCTGCATTAAAACTCACCCAAGAAAAAGGAATCCCGTATGAACTGGAACTAAATACAATCCGTAAAGATGGTAGCGAAGGTTACATGTGGGTTCACGGGGAAGCTGGACTTGATGCAAAAGGAGATATAACCCATATCAAAGGGATTGCACAAGACATTACAGAAAAAAAACTTGCCGCTGAGAAAATAAGGATAAATGAAGAAAGATGGCAATTTGCTATTGAAGGTAGCGGTGATGGAATTTGGGAATGGAGACCACAAGAGAAAAAGACCTATTATTCAAATCGCTGGTTAGAAATGTTAGGTTACAAACCAGAAGAGTTTACTGACAGTGATTATGAATGGAGCTCTAGATTACATCCAGATGATATTGATTTTACGTTTGCTGAAATCTCACAAAATTTATCAGGACAAACAGATTCTTTTAACCATGAATATAGAATTAAAAATAAAGAAGGGAACTATTTATGGATGTTAAATAGAGGCAAAGTAGTTGAGAGAAATGCACATGGTGAAGCAATAAGGGTTGTCGGATCTCACTCCGACATTACCAAATTAAAGAAAACAGAAGAATTAATAAAACTAAACGAAACACGCCTTAGTCTGGCTGTGAAAGCGGGCGGAATTGGAATTTGGGATTGGGATATCGTTTGTGATAAACTCACCTGGGATGACCAGATGTTTGTTTTATATGGAGTTGATAAAAAAGATTTTACCAACGCATACGAGGCCTGGGTTAATGGAGTATACGAAGCCGATAAACAAAGAGGCAATGAAGAGATTCAAATGGCAATTAAAGACGAAAAAGACTTTAATACGGAGTTCAGGGTTCAACATGCAGATGGTCAGATTAGGAATATAAGAGCCCTCGCAACTGTCTTACGGGACAATGAAGGCAATGCCATTCGGATGATTGGAACCAATTGGGATATAACATCTGAAAAAGAAGCTGCATTTCAAATTGCGGCCAGAGAAGAAGCAGAAAAAGCAAATAAAGCAAAATCTGAATTCCTTGCCAATATGAGTCATGAGATTCGTACGCCCCTCAATAGTGTAATAGGATTCACGGACTTACTTAAAAAAACCCAGCTTTCTATTGTTCAGCAGCAATATGTAAATAGTGCTAATGTTTCTGGGCATGCGCTACTCGGCGTCATCAATGATATTCTTGATTTTTCTAAAATTGAAGCAGGAATGTTGGATTTGGATATTATAAAATCTGACATGGTGCAACTATTCGAGGACAGCATCGACATCGTTAAATTCGCCGCAGCAGAAAAAGATATCGAGTTATTGCTTGACATTGATCCCTCTATGCCCAGATTTGCCAATGTTGATGCCATTCGCATGAAACAGATTCTGGCCAATCTTTTAGGCAATGCAGTTAAGTTCACATTAAAGGGAGAAGTCGAGCTAAAAATACGCTATGAGGCAGTTGATGGCCATAATGGCAATCTGTCAATATCGGTGAGAGACACCGGAATTGGTATCAATAAAGAGCAACAGTCGAAGCTCTTTAAATCATTTTCACAGGCCGACAGTTCAACTACACGTAAGTTTGGCGGAACGGGTTTAGGACTTGTTATTTCTCAATTGATTGCAGAAAAAATGGGCAGTACCATCAAGATTAAAAGCACGCCAGGTATTGAAACTATTTTCTATTTTGATGTTACGACTCGATTTGAGGCTGGAGAAAAGCCTGATTATAAAAAGATCAAAGGAGTGAAGCGATGTTTGATCATTGACGACAACGCCAATAATCAAACAATTATGAAACAAATGCTCAATCAATGGCAGATTCAATCTGAATGTTGTGATAGTGGTTTCGAGGCGCTCAAAATAATTGAACAACCCGAACCATTTGACCTGATCATTTGTGACTACCATATGCCATATATCAACGGCATAGAAACCATAAGAATGCTTAAAACTAAATTGAAATTAAGTTTTGAAAAACAGCCTGTAATCCTTCTTCACTCATCTTTAGATAACCAACAACTTGAAAATGACTGTTTGGAATTGGGTATTCGCTTCCGCTTAAGCAAACCTGTAAAAAGCAACGATTTATTCAATTATCTCAATAATCTGTACGAGGACAACACAACCAGCCTTGACAAAGAAAATCCGGAATCACCTGAAGAAGATAATATCCGCAATAGTATAAAAATATTAATTGCAGAAGATGTATATTTAAATATGGTCTTAATCAAAGCCATTCTTTCTGAGATTGGCTACACCAATGAAATCATTGAAGCCAAAAACGGCAATGAGGCGATTGAAAAATACCAAAAAATGAGCCCTGATTTGATTTTAATGGATGTGCACATGCCCGAATTGGATGGCATAAGTGCAACCAAAAAAATCAGAGAAATTGAATTGTTAACCGGCAACAATGTCCCAATAATAGCGCTTACGGCTGGTGCTCTGAAGGAAGAGCGGGAGAAGTGTTTTGCCAATGGAATGAATGACTTTTTAACCAAACCAGTTGTCCCGGAGAAAATTAAGGCGATGCTGGATAAATATTTAATAAAAGGAGAGCATTCGCATGAATTAAATAATAATGGTGAATCTGAAATTGACTTACATATGGCTTATCATGAATTTGAGAATTTATATAGCAATAAGTCAATTTTAAAGGAGGCTATGAACATAACACTTACATATATGCCAGGTCAAATACTTGAGCTAGAGGATGCTTTAAGAGAAAAGAATGCCGGAAGGGTTAGTGCGGCGGCACATATAATAAAAGGTTCAGCAGGTTCTATGTATTTGAGAATCATGGCCAGAATTGCAGGGAAAATAGAAACTGATTCAAAAGGCAATTGGAACGATAACTTAAAATTACAATTATCAGAACTGAAGGCTGAATGGGAGATAGTGGAGAAAATTATCCTGGAAAAAATAAATTCACTGAATATGAACTAAAATTTCCAACTCAATAATTAAAACCGGGCCAAAAATTAAAACGAACGAGGCTAAGACCCGTCCGATAGCCGCAAAAAGCATTGCGCCCTGTTGCAGGAATAAAAATCTCAAAGATTTCAGATTCTAAGAAAGAACCTTGACTTTATAGCATCCTGATTTTTAATTCGTTGAAATCCAGATGTACCTACATATACTTTTTTCAGGCCAAAGAAATCAAATGGAATTCATCATCCATCTTCCGGAATTTTGAGAATACAAACGAAGTTTTGTAACTATTTAAAAAATCAAACCCTACTTTTACCGAAAATAATAAATATTAATAACAAAGAAATGAAGTTCTCACTTTACCTTCCCATCACCTTTGTGGCCACCTTTTTGTTTCTTTCAGCAGAAACCCAGGTTTTAGGCCAGTCAGAAAAACCAGCCACTCCAGAAACAGAGAGTGAATTTACCGGATTTTCGGGCTCACCTGTGTCCGTAAAATCTACCTCAAGAGGTGCAACTTTAGCCCTGGAAGATTTGGAAGCTTTTTCATCCGGAAATATCAAAACCTACAATTTCCAAACGCAGTACAAAAAGGTTTTTCTTGGAAATGATTTTTATGATGTGGCCATAACCTACAAAACCTGCGATTCTTTAAAAAGAAAACTAGGTCAGATGAAAAGCCGTTTTATTCCGGTATCTGACGGGAAATTTTTCAAACATTCTGTTTTCACCAAAATAGAAGAGTTGAATGGCTATTACAAATTTAAAAACAGCAAAAACCTTCCTGGAATTATTCCAAACGTAGATTTATGGGTTAAAATGGAGACCTACAAAAACGGAAAAAATGGTGAGAAAAACTGTTTGGTGCTCAAGTTTTTAATTCCTGAAAACGTAAACGACAAAATAGAAAACAAGGAATATGTGATGCGAAATGATGGGATTCTGGTAGCCATTCCCGCAGGAACAGATCCTGACTTTTCATTAAAGATGGATTTCAACCAATATTGCCTTCATCCTTTGAACGACCCAACAGGTACAACCCATCTTATTGGAAAGGACTTCACGGTTTTAGGAAGTTTTGCCCAACAACAGCAATGTGAAAATGTAAATGGGCTCTTGTTTCCAACAACCCGAAAAGGTGAGGCGACCGGCTGTGTGTTTTTCAGAAAATCAAGTGTTGAAATGGCACCAAAATTCTAAGGTCTTTTTCAACAGAAAAATAGATTTATTTCACCAAAAAAACCTAACAGCCAACCCGTTAGGTTTTTTTATTCAGGACAAACAAGGATTTTTTCCATTTGATTTTTACTTTTCATATCCATAAGAGTTTTTTAATTTTTGTTTCCTCATCTAAACCCGAGATCCTGTAATATTGCGGAAACAAAAAATCTTTTTTTGATTCCACAAAACACGACCAACCTGAGCTTTAAGTGGGCTTTGCTTGTTTTTTTTAGTTTGACTTTTACAGGGTTTGCCCAAATGCCTGCAAAAATTTCAAATAAAGCGACTCAGGACTCTATAGACAATTTCATCAAAAAAGGTCAATATGGATTGGCGGTACCTTTTGCTCAAGCCTTAATTTCCAGATTAAGAACTGAGGATACTTTGAGTCTGGAATTGGGAACAGCCTACAACAGCCTTGGAAAATCTTTAATGAATTCCGGTAATTTAAGTGACGCAGAAGGATTTTTATTTAAAGCCCTAAAAATCAGAAAGAAGAAATTGGGAGAAACCAATCTGATAGTGGCCACAACCCTGAATGACCTTGGCGCCTATTATTATTACGCCGGTGAATATCCAAAATCAGAACCATATTATCTTAAAGCTTTGGAAATCAGAAAGAAACTCCTCGGAGAATTTAATCCGGAGGTAGCCATTTCATTGAATAACCTTGGCATTTTATACATGGACATGGGAAATTTTCCCAAAGCGGAACCTTTTTATGAAAAGGCATTGGAAATCAGAAAAATAACGCTTGGAAAGCATCCTTATGTAGCTGACTCGTACAACAATCTGGGGTTGCTTTACTACCTTATGGGTAGCTACCAAAAAACCGAACCACTTTATCAAAATGCCCTGGAAATGAGAATTTCAGTCCTGGGGGTAGACCATCCGGATGTGGCTGCGTCCTATGTAAATCTTGGAGAATTGTATATGGATATGGGAAGAGGCTCAGAATCAGAAATATACTATCAGAAAGGATTGGACCTATGGAAGAAGTCACTTGGAGATGATCACCCGGATTTGGCCATTTGTTATAACAGTCTGGCCATCCTTTTAAGGGATTCCGGCAAGTTTCAAAAGTCGGAAGAATTTTTCCTGAAAGCCGATGAAATACGAAGAAAGACGCTGGGTGAATCTCATGTGGATATGGCCTTTACAAAATTTTGCATGGGAGGACTTTATGTAAAAATGAGTGAATTTGACAAGGCTGAAACCAACTACCTGAAGGCATTGGAAATACACAAAAGGGCACTTGGTGACAAGCACCCCTATCTTGGCCAAAATCTACATGAACTCGGTTTTTTATACTTTCAAAAAAAGGATTACGCCAATGCTAAAAAATACTTCAAAAAGGCCTGGGAAAACTCCTTGTCACAACTCCAAAGAAATTTCCCGTATTTTTCAGAAGAAGAAAAAACCAGATTTTTATTTAAGCAGGAGTATTATCTGGAAATCTTAAAATCCTATCTGTTGTTTCAACAAAAAAATGAACCCCAATTGGCTGGTTCGCTTTATGACCAGCAGTTATTTACCAAGGCCATTTTGCTTAATAGCCAATTGAAATGGAAGCAACAGATTAAGAACAGTGGCGACCCCAACCTGATTAAGCTTTTTAACAATTGGGAAGCAACCCGGACTACCCTTTCAAGGCTCTATGCTTCAAAAGATTCTGTGGAAAGGTTGGAAATCAAGCCAATGGAAAAGAAGGCAGAAAAACTCGAAAAAAATCTCTCCCAGCGCTCATCTACTTTTGCCCGGTTAACCGATAGAAAACAAGTTTTCTGGAAGGCAATTCAAAAAACGCTGAAAGATGGAGAAGCAGCCATTGAGGTAATCCGATGTTTCAAATTTGGGGTAACAAAAACCATAACCGACTCTTCCGGACCTGAAAAAAAATCATATTCAATTCAAGGGCTTTCAGATTCAGTTCAATATGCTGCCTTGATTTTGAAAAAAGGGATGATATTTCCTGAAATGGTTATCCTTGAACAAGGAAATAAAATGGAAACCAACGCACTTGTATTTTACAAAAAGTGTGTTGAAAGACAAAAACCAGATACCCAATCCTATTCAGAATATTGGAAAACCATCGCTAAAAAATTAGGGCCTGAAACCCAAAAAATTTATTTTTCTCCTGATGGTGTTTACCATTCAATTAACCTCAATACTTTGTTCAATCCGGTTTCAAAAAAATATCTTTTGGATGAAACCGAAATAGAGATAGTGACAGCAACCAAAGACCTTGTGGAAAATAGAAAACCCGAAAACAAGACGTTGTCCGCCTTACTTTTGGGCTCCCCTGATTTTTATTTCAACCCGGAAAACAAGCTGACGGCAACAGCAGGCAATTCCGGAAGGGATGATTCCGGACTCAACCAAATAGGATGGAAAGGGTTAATATCCGATTTACCCGGGACTGAGATCGAGATTAAGAAAATTGGTTCCATTTTAAAACAAAGCGGATGGAAATTCAAGAGTTTCACGGGTGAAAAAGCCAATGAGGCAATCCTGAAAAAAGTATTCGAACCCAAATTACTTCATTTGGCCACCCATGGATTTTTTCAATCAGATAGTTCCCAGGAAAGCAATCCATTGCTGAGATCCGGACTATTGCTGACTTCCTCAGGTGCTACTTTGAATGGCTACAAATCAAAAAATGGCGAAGACGGGATTTTAACTGCTTATGAGGCGATGAACCTGGACCTGGACCATACAGATCTGGTAGTCTTATCTGCCTGTAAGACGGGCGTAGGGCAATTAAAAAACGGAGAAGGGGTATTTGGTCTGCAAAGGGCTTTTAAAGTTGCCGGCGCCAAATCCATCATCATGAGTCTTTGGAAAGTGGATGATGATGCAACCCAGGAATTGATGGTTAATTTTTACAAACATTGGCTTGGAAAAAAACAATCCAGCAAGAATTTCTCCCCAAAAATAACAAAGAGAGCAGCCTTTTTGAAAGCCCAACGGGAGATAAAATCAAAATTTCCAAATCCATATTATTGGGGTGCTTTTGTTATGGTTGGAGAATAAAAAAGGGCAGCCAAGTTGGCTACCCTAAATTTTTAAATCCAGCTTCTGTTAATGACCACCGCCTTTAACGGTATCAAAAGAAACGCCCTGTTTTTTCAAAATACCTGAAACCCTCCATGCATAAAAAGCAAGATAGGCAAAACACAAAACGCCGACAATATAACTGCCTTGAATTCCCAAAAGATTATCAGAGGCCAAAGAACCTTGCAAAAGACTAACAAAACCTCCACCCATGATCATCATGATAAGGAAGTTGGAACCTTCGGTCGTGTGCTTTCCTAAGCCGGAAATGGCCAAAGTAAAAATACAAGGCCAAAGTGTTGAACAGAACAATCCTACTGAAATAAAGGCGTAAACAGAAACCATTCCGGAAGAGAACATTCCTACAAACAAAGCGGTAACGCCAGCAATGGCAAACAGCAACAACTGCTTGGCCGGATTTCCCTGACTGATAAAATTTAGAACCACAAGAACCAGGATCACAGCACCGTACACATAAAAGGAACCGATTTCGTGTCCGGCCAAAACATTGACCAGCAAAAAGAAACCAAAGGCCAGATAAGGCACAACCACATTGAGGATTTGTTTTACGGTATTGCTTTCAAAAAAGGCTCCTACGGAAGAGGTAAGCCTGCCAATCATTAAACTGGCCCAGAAAAGCGATACGAAAGGCGCACATTGGTTTTCTTTGAAGTCAAGCTTCTTGATCATAAATTCCGACAAATTACCAGCGGTAGAAACTTCAACACCCACATAAAGGAAGATGGCAATCATACCCAAAATCAACTGCGGATAACTAAGAGCACTGGAGCGGTTGGCAGAATTTGCATCCAACATTTCTGAACTTTCAGTGGTCTCCTCGTGGCTGGATTCGATATTATTTGGGATGGAAGAAAATTTAATAATCACAGCCACCAAAAGGAACGCTGCACCCAAAATAATGTATGGAACCTGAACGCTCTGCAAATCCGCTACACCTTCTTCGCCCGGATTGAGGCGACCAAAAATGGCGATGCTCACCAACAAAGGCCCGATGGTGGTACCCACATTGTTGATCCCACCTGCAAAACTAAGGCGCTGTGAACCTGTTGCCGGATTTCCCATCACAATGGCCAAAGGATTGGCGGCGGTTTGTTGAAGTGAAAATCCAAGTCCCACGATAAACAGACCGGTCAACATAATATTAAAGGAAGAAGCTTGGGCAGCGGGAAAAAACAAAAAGGAGCCGACTGCAGAAATCACCAAACCGAGTGCGATTCCATTTTTATATCCGATTTTACTGAGGATATCTACTTTTAAAGTTTTGGAAATCAGGGTATAGATGATGGACCCAACGGTGTAGGCCACATAAAAGGCGAAAGAAATCATCTGACTTTGCCACTGCTCCAGATTGAGGGCTTTTTTGAAAACCGGAATCAGGATGTCGTTGCTGGCGGCAACGAAGCCCCAGAAGAAAAACACCGATACCAGGATCGGAAATGCACTTTGGTTGGTTGGTTTTTGACTCATTTTTTAATTTTATCAGGCGGTAAATATGTTTTAGATTTTTTGGAATCAATCAGGTGATTAAAAAATATATGAATTAACCTTGGCTGATTTTGATGAATTGAAGGAAAGAGTTACAAACTATCGTTTAGTAACCAGTTGTTTACTAAAATTTTATAGAATATTGAGAATTTTAGAAAATCTAGAAAATTCTGTCTTATTTTATACAAAAACTATCTTTTGGAAATTAATTCCGGCCTCAATTCAGCGACTGCATGGCTGAGAAAATTGGGCAGGATGGTATGGTTGGTTCTCCAGATATGATCCGGATCTTCAAGGTGATCAAGCATGGCATAAAATTTTTCCGAACCATGTTGAGATATGGCGCCATTTCTTTTTTCCTCCTGTGCAAAGTAAACCCTCATCCCGTCCGGGTCAGCTTCCGGATGAAATTGTGAGCCTACCCAATATGGTGAAATACGGATTGACATCAAGGCTTGTTCAAGGTTTACATGGGCTCTGAATTTTTCAAGTGAAAGAATGGTAGCCCCAATTTTCGCTATCTTATCATAATCCGGAGCTACACATTGCCACTCCCGACTGTCAACAATATGAAATGGATCTTGCAATCCCTCAAAAATGGGGTCCTTTTTACCGCCATCAGTAAAATGACATGGAAAAACACCAAAAGAGGTTTTCAATCTGCGGTTAACAGTAGCAATACTGAAGTACCTGCACATCAACTGAAAAGAATGGCAAATGGAAAAAATAAATTTTTTATTCATTCCGGGCTGGCTGTTATTGAACTGAATCTTATCCAGCATTTTGAAATAATTACCTTCCCAGGCCTGTCCTATTCCATCAAAAGGGTCACCTGGTCCACCCGTAGAAATAAAAACATCAAATTCGTTGATATCTGGATGTTCATTTAAATATCTGGTTTCAAAAACCTTGTATTCAAACTGGATGTCATTGAATCTTCCGCTTTCCCGCTCAATGATAGATCTGATTGAACGCATTCCCTGATTGGGAACGTTGTTGTACATAGAAAGAATGGCGATTCGTAGCGTTTTGTTTTCCACTATGTTTCCGTAATATTTTCCCAAAGTAAAATAAAACTAAGGGAATTCACTTTTTCTCTTTCGATGAAACGCAGGCGGATGTATTAGACTGCCTCCAGGATTGAAATATATTCGGCCATTGAACTACTGTCAGAAAGTGTCCATCTGGTAGATTCAGTGAGGCCATTTGAAACACATTTTTCAACCTCATCTGCCTCAAATTGAAAACCAAAACTATCGACTTTGGGCTGAAAAATCTCGGTTCCATTTTTATGAAATAATGTAGCTGAAGTTGGTCTAAACCATTGGCTTTCAATTTTTATCTTACCTTCTGTGCCAAAAATAATGGCCTCTACTTCTGTTTGGGTCAAAAAGCTGACCTGCCCTTGAAAGGTAGCATTCCCCCTCCCCTTTCCCTGAAAAATAACATGTTGGTCAACCCCTGTTTTTGCCCGGTTTCCCTGAACCTGAAATCCTTCCAGATCCCCTAAAATTTTATAAAATAAAGCCAGGGGATAAATTCCAATATCTTTCGATACACTGCCGCCCAGGTCAGGATTAAACAACCTCCCTTCAGGATTGTAATCTGCCCGGTATCCGAAATCAGCCTGGACATGTACCACCTCGCCTATTTTGTTGGAATCAATCCATTCTATGGCTTTTGAAATATGCGGCAAAAACATGCTCCACATTCCTTCCATTAAAAAAACTTGCTTTTCTCTTGCAAAATCTGCCAACAAATTTGTTTGGGGATGCCTTAGCGTCATAGGCTTTTCACAAAGCACAGGTATGCCTGCCGAAATGGCCAAAGCTGCATTATCAAAATGAAAAGAGTGGGGTGTGGCTATATAAACCGCATCAATGGTTCCAGATTTCAACATTTCTTCATAGGAACCGAAAGCGTATTCAGCACCATATAATTGAGAAAATCCAATAGACCTATGCAATGAAGTACTGGCAACTGAAACCAGCTTTCCATTTTTTGAAAACGGCAAACTTTGAGAAAATTTATGGGCAATCCTTCCCGGACCGATTATACCCCAGCGAAAGATTTTTTCTACAAATAGGTCCATTTGAGACAATTAAAAGGACTAATCAATAAAAGACATCACTACCATTCGCTTAGGATATTTGACCGACCAAATTCCAATGGTATCTCCAAAATCGCCTTTAACTAATGGGTTGGTTATTTTTGAATGGCAATTTGAACATTGCTTTTGATTTAAAACCAAGGCTTTGTTATAGATAAAATCTTTGTCTCCATCTTTTTGGTAATTGGGAGAAAGGGGAATTTTATTTTGATGGCTAAACATATATGCTTCAATCACTTCCCTTTCCTTGATGGATTTTATAAATTTGGTCCGTGAAGTGTCGAACAAATATCTGGAAACCTGAATTTTGTATTGTTTGGCCAGGTCGGCCGCAACCGAATCAAAGACTGGAATACAACTGCTATCTTTTGCAATTTGCAGTTCAGAAAAAAACAGTGCTTCTGCCTCAGTTACCAATGTATCTCCCAATTCAAATGCCCGTTCAGCAATCTGATTCTGAGTAAGATGTACTACTTCCCGACTTCGCAATTCCTCCTTTACAGCCAAACTATTGTTGTTGTTTTTTTCGTGGCAGGAAAACAGCAGAGAGAATGCTGAAAAAAATAAAAATTTTAAAAAACCATTCTGCATGATTGAAATAAAAATTATTCGGGAAAAGCGCAAAGCTAAAGTAGAAACTAATGGTTGATTGTATTGATTTCATTTTTCCTTTAAAAATTGAAACTAATTTTGCCCGATGGAAAAACTAATCATTGCCACGCGTTCAAGTCCTTTGGCACTTTGGCAGGCAAATGAAGTGGCTGCAAAATTACAATCTGCGGGGATACCGACAGAATTGAAAGCCATAGAAACCATAGGTGATAAAAAACTGGATGTCACCCTTTCAAAAATTGGGGACAAAGGGGTTTTCACTTTGGAACTTGAAGATATGTTGTTGAAAGGGGAAGCACATATTGCCGTGCATTCTGCCAAGGACATGCCTTCAAATTTACCAACCGGTCTGCAAATCATAGCCTTCACTGAACGAGAAAAACCCTTTGACGTCCTGGTTAGTGAAAACCCTGAACTTAGATTGAAAAACAAGCCTTTATTGATCGGGACTTCTTCTACCCGAAGAGTAGCCACATTAAAAAGACATTTTCCTGAAATTGAACCAATAGCCATCAGAGGCAATCTCCAAACCAGAATCAGAAAGATGAGGGAAGGCCAATGCGATGGCTTGCTTCTGGCTTATGCTGGAATATTCAGAATGGGGTATTCAGATTTAATCAGACAAAACCTTGATTTAGAAATATTTACTCCTTCAGTTGGCCAGGGTGCTTTGGCAATCGAAATTTCAGAGACACTTTTCCCCGCAATGAAATTAAGACTACAATCGCTACTTCAAGACCCTGTGACTGCTTTGGCAATCAATGCCGAAAGGTCTTTTTTAAGAACCATGGAAGGCGGTTGCAGTGTACCTGTTTTTGGATATTCTACTTTTGAAAATGGAATTTTAACAATCACCGGTGGCATTATTTCTTTGGATGGGAAAGATGAAATCAGAAAAATAAAATCAAGTCAAATAACAGTCTTTCAAATAGATAAGGCCATTATTCTGGGTAAAGAACTGGCAGAAGAAGTATTAAATGAAGGCGGAGATTCCATACTTTCAAAAATTAAGCAAAATTTGCATCCTTAAATTGAAAAAAAATTAAATGAAAAAAATAGTTTCAGCAATATTACTCATCGTTGGTATTCATTTATCTCACTCATCTTCAGCCACTTCCTTTAAGAAGGTAGAAAAAGATACCCTTGTCGTTATCGGAACCGCATTTGGAGAAATAACGGTTATCTTATTTCAGGAAACTCCGGAACACAGAAAAAACTTCTTAAAACTAGCCAATGAAAAGTTTTTTGATTCCACAACATTTCATCGGATTATAAAAGGATTTATGATTCAGGGAGGCGACCCAAACAGCAAAGACAGCATACCTTATAACGATGGTCAGGGCGGTCCGGGCTATACCATTCCAGGTGAATTTAATCCAGCCTTTACCCATATACAAGGCGCAATGGCTGCGGCCAGAATGGGCGACCAGGTTAATCCTGAAAAACGCTCCAGCGGATCTCAGTTTTATTTGGTTGAAAATCCAACAGGAACTACATTTCTGGATAGAAATTATTCCGTTTTTGGCCAGACGATCAAAGGTATCAATGTAATTCAAACCATTGCAGAGCAACCAAAAGCACCGGGCGACAGACCCTTGAAAGACATTAAAATGTGGGTAAAACTAGTTCCTATGAAAAAGGAAAAAGTGACTGAAACCTATGGTTATGACTATGTTACCCATAGTGTTAAACCTGAACTTATAAAAAAGTAGGTTGAATATTTCCATCAACCTACTTACATGGGACATCCAAAAATAACTGTTATAATTCCTGGATTCAACCACGGAAAATACCTTAGAGAAGCGGTTGAAAGTGTAGAAACCTCAGGCTACAAAGAATATGAATTGATCATCATTGACGATGGTTCAACCGATCCGGAATCTGTAAAAGTTGCTCAGGAACTAAAAAATGAAGGGTATAATGTAATTCTTCAAAACAACCTGGGTGTGGCAGCTACCAGAAACAATGCCATCCGGTTGGCCAAAGGAGAGTTCATTATTCCGCTTGACATGGACAACCGGCTTCTTTCTCCATATTTTTTTGAGGGCCTTCAAATTTTATTGGATAACCCTGAAATAGGTGTTGTGTATGGCGATGCTAAGGTAATTGGCGAAAAATCAGGGACATGGGTGAATCATCCGATGCAATTGGAGGAAATGCTTTTTGAGAACTATATCGATACCTGCACCATCATCCGGAAAAAAATGTGGGAGGAAGTAGGTGGATATGATTCAATGGCGCCCGTCCCCACAAGACAGGATTGGATTTTCTGGCTGGATTGTATAAACGCCGGCTGGAAATTTCACCACCTGAATATGTTTTGCTTTGAATATAGATACCTCGAAACTTCGGAGGTTCGAAAATATTTTAAAGCACTGAAAAAGAGATTATTAATCACTGAGTATATTTATTTCAAACAGGAAAACCTGATTCAGAAATTTACCCGGAATGGAGAGATAAGTCCCGCAAAAGCAAACGAGATGCTAGGCAAATTAAGAATGCAACTTGCATATTATCATCTTGGATTTGGTAGTATTTTAAAAGGATATTCATTCCTTTTTGGGTCCTTCATTGGGGGAAACAGCCTTATAAAAATTATAAAAACAGGTTTGGGTTGGCCGATCCGAAGGTTAAAAACCACGGAATAAAAGTTGCTGATTTTTTTATTTTAGCCTGTCATGACGAAGTTCTAATATTCAATTTGGGTTAAATAAAAGCAATTCAAAACCATTAAATCCTTATAATTCCTTTTCTTTGCCAACTGAATTTTAGAAACGAAAAATCTTTTTTACACATATATATCCATGATGAAAGAACTTATCCAGGGTTTTCCTGCCCAGTTGGCAGAAGCTTTGGAAATAGCAGCCAATGCAAAATTAAACAAAGCAAAAGCGCCGATTCACAATATTGTCATTGCAGGAATGGGCGGCTCAGGAATCGGTGGGTCATTGATCAAATCTTTTACAAGCGAGGAAGTCTCTGTACCAATTGATGTTTGCAAATCATATGATATTCCCGCTTACATCAATGGCAATACTTTGTTTATAGCTTGCTCATTTTCAGGAAATACAGAAGAAACTCTTTCCGCTGTTGAAAAAGCAAAAGCAAAAGGTGCACAAATAGTAGCCATTACTTCCGGTGGAAAAATGGCCCAGTTTGTTGCTGCAAACGGCTACGATTCAATCTCAATTCCAGGAAGAAGCAACAGCCCAAGGGCAAGCATCGGATATAGCTTTGTTCAATTGTTTTTGATTTTAAACCACCATGGTCTAACACCAACAACACATTTTGATGAAATCAAGGCTTCAGCCGAATTGTTGGAAAAGGAATCAGCAGATATTCATGCCAAGGCAGTTCAATTGACTTCATTTTTCAAAGACAAGCTACCTATTTTATATGGAGACACCCGGTTGGAAGCGGTATTGGTGAGGACTCAACAACAAATTGCAGAAAATTCAAAGCAGTTGAGCCATGTAAACATCATTCCTGAAATGAACCACAATGAGTTGGTGGGTTGGAAGTATCCGGATGTTGTGTTTGAAAATGCTGCAACTGTATTGTTAAGAACCAATTACGATCATCCAAGAACCAAAATAAGAATGGATGTTTGCAAAAATATCTTTGAAAAAGTAGCGGGTCAGGTAATGGAAATCCAGGCAAAAGGAAATTCCTTTGTTGAGCAATCTATTTATTTGATTAACCTTTTGGATTGGGTATCGTTTTACCTGGCAGAGGCCAATCAGGTAGATCCTTTTCCTGTTGATGTAATTAATTTTCTCAAAGAAGAACTTTCAAAAGTAGATTAATGATTGATAAGCAAGGGTTTGGAATGATAAATTCTGAAATGGAAAATTCAGAAACTCAATCCGGACCCTTGCTTCATT